>JBKJYC010000115.1:0-4288 GCA_046715885.1 Usitatibacter sp. | reverse complement strand
GCGCCATCGAGCCCTACGGGCGCTACAAGGCGAAGATCGGCCTCGACTACGTCAACTCCCTCGGCAAGAAGCCCGACGGCAAGCTGATCCTCGTCACCGCCATCAGCCCGACGCCCGCGGGCGAGGGCAAGACCACGACGACGGTGGGCCTGGGCGATGCGCTCAACCACCTCGGCAAGAAGGCGATCATCTGCCTGCGCGAGCCCTCGCTGGGCCCGGTCTTCGGCATGAAGGGGGGTGCGGCGGGCGGCGGCTATGCGCAGGTGATCCCGATGGAGGACATCAACCTGCACTTCACCGGCGACTTCGGCGCCATCCAGCTCGCGAACAACCTGCTCGCGGCGATGATCGACAACCACATCCACCAGGGCAACGACCTCAACTTCGATGTCCGGCGCATCGCCTGGAGGCGCGTGCTGGACATGAACGACCGCGCGCTGCGTCAGATCGTGGTGTCCCTCGGCGGACCGGCGAACGGCTACCCGCGCGAGGACGGCTTCGACATCGTCGTGGCCTCCGAAGTGATGGCGATCTTCTGCCTGTCCACCTCGCTGAAGGACCTGAAGGAGCGCCTGGGCAAGATCGTCTGCGGCTACACGAAGGACCAGAAGCCGATCCTCGCGAGAGATCTGAAGACGCACGGAGCGATGGCGGCCCTGCTCAAGGACGCGCTCGCACCCAACCTGGTGCAGACGCTCGAGCACTCGCCCGCGTTCATCCACGGCGGGCCGTTCGCCAACATCGCCCACGGCTGCAACTCGGTGCTGGCCACGCAGACCGCGCTCAAGCTCGGCGACTACGTGGTCACCGAGGCGGGCTTCGGCGCGGACCTGGGCGCCGAGAAGTTCGTCGACATCAAGTGCCGCAAGGCGGGGCTCGAGCCCGCGGCGGTGGTGCTGGTGGCCACGATTCGCGCGCTCAAGTACCACGGCGGCATCGACGTGAAGGAGCTCGGCAAGGAAAACCTGGGGGCGCTCGGCAAGGGCATGGCCAACATCGAGCGCCACGTGAACAACATCCGCAACAACTACGGCCTGCCCTGCGTGGTCGCGATCAACCATCGCACCGAGGACACGGCCGCGGAAGTGAAGCTGCTGCAGGACAAGATGGCCCACCACGGCGCCAAGGTGATCCTCGCGCGCCACTGGGCCGAAGGCGGCAAGGGCGCGCTGGAGGTCGCCAAGGAAGTCGTGCGCCTGTGCGACGAGCCCACCGACTTCAAGTTCGTCTACGAGGAGGCCCTGCCGCTCTGGGACAAGATGAAGGCGATCGCCACCAAGATCTATGGCGCGGCCGACATCACGGCGGATTCCAAGGTGCGAGCGCAGATCAAGAAGCTCCAGGAGTCGGGCTACGGGCACTACCCGGTTTGCGTGGCCAAGACGCAGTACTCGTTCTCCACCGATCCCCAGCTTCGCGGCGCGCCCTCCGGCCACGTCGTCAACGTGCGCGAAGTCCGGCTCGCCGCCGGCGCCGAGTTCGTCGTGATGGTCTGCGGCGACATCATGACGATGCCGGGCCTGCCGAAGGTGCCCTCGGCGGTGTCGATCGACCTCGACGACGACGGCAAGTTCGTCGGGCTCTTCTAGCCCCATCGATTGGAATCCGGCGCTGGGGGGCCGCCCGTATAATCGGCCTCCATGGAGTCGATCGGCAAATACCAGGTCATGCGGGAGCTCGGACGCGGAGCGTCCGGCAAGGTGTACCTCGCCGAAGACCCGTTCGCCCAGCGCAAGGTCGCCATCAAGGTCGCGTTTCCCGAGGCGCTGAAGAACCTCGAGGACGGCGCGTTCTACCGCAGCATGTTCCTGAACGAGGCCGCGCTCGCGGGCAAGCTGAACCACCCGCACATCGTGCAGATCTTCGACGCGGTGGTCGAAGACCAGTTCAGCTACATCGTGATGGAGTACATCGAAGGCGGCACGCTGGAGAAATTCTGCGTGCCCGAGAACCTGCTCGAGCCGCGCGAGGTGGCCGAGATCATCTTCAAGAGCGTGCGGGCGCTCGCCTTCGCGCAGTCCCTGGGCCTCACGCACCGCGACCTGAAGCCCGGCAACATCCTGCACAACGACGGCACCGACATCAAGATCGCGGACTTCGGCGCCTCGATCAACAAGGTGTCGGACCGCACCATCATCACCAACGTGGGCTCCCCCGCCTACATGTCGCCGGAGATCGTCACCGGCGCGGCGCAGGCCTCGGCATCTTCGGACATCTACGCCCTGGGCGTGGTGATGTACTACATGCTGACCGGGCGCCTGCCCTTCTCGGGCGCCAACACGATGAGCGTGATCTACCAGATCGTGAACACGGAGCCCGACTCGCCGCTCACGCACCGCCCGGGCCTTTCGCCCGACCTGGACGCCATCGCGATGAAGGCGATCGCCAAGGACCCCGCCAAGCGCTTCGCGAACTGGGAGGAGTTCGGCCAGGCGCTCACCGAGACCTGGAAGAAGACGCAGCCGAGCGAGGAGAAGCGCGACCAGTCGGATGCGGAGCGCTTCAACATCACGCGCACCCTGCCGTTCTTCCGCGACTTTCCCGAAAACGAGCTCTGGGAAGTGCTGCGCATCTCGAAGTGGGCCAAGTTCCGGCCCGACACCGTGCTGATCAAGGAAGGCGACCACGGCGATTCCTTCTACATCCTCGCGGGAGGCTACGTGCGCATCACCCGGGGCAAGCGCACGCTGAACGTGCTCACCGCGGGCGACTGCTTCGGCGAGATGTCGTACCTCGCGCACAACGACCGCGCGCACCGCTCGGCCACCGTGACGACGACCTCCGATGTGATCGTGATGAAGATTCGCGCCGAAGCCCTGCGCAAGTCCTCGCTTTCGTGCCGCCGCCTCTTCGACGAGCGCTTCCTCAACACGCTCGTCGACCGCCTCGAGAACGCCAACCAGCAGCTGTCCGTGATGTCCTGAACCGAGAAGGAGTCTCATGATTTATCGCACCCGAATCGCGGCATGGACGCTTGCCGCGTTTGCCGCCTGGCTTCCCTGCCTGGGCATGGCCCAGCGAAGTGGCGAGACCGTGCCGCGCTGCATCCTGACGGCCTCGCCAGAGGCGGTGACCCCGGGCATGGGCACCCAGCTTCTCGCGGTCTGCCGATCCGCCGCGACCTCCTATCAGTGGACCAACACGGGCTTCGCGCAGTCGGCGTCGGGCGGCACGATCTTCCCCTCGGCCACGACCACCTATACCGTGGCGGGCACCAACCATCTGGGCACCGGACCCGTGGCCTCGGTCACCGTGACCGTCGCGGTCATCGTGACCGACTCAATGCCGGACGCTTTCGGGTTCGCGTCGGTCGCGGGTGTGGCTCCTTCCTCGCTCGTCACGTCGAGCATCGTCACGCCAACGGGCTTCAACTCGCCCGCACCGGTCTCGGTGAGCAATGGCCTCTACGGCATCGGCTGTTCCAACTTCACCGCGGCGGCGGGGACGCTGTCGCCCGGGCAGAGCATTTGCGTCCGGCACAACGCGGCGGGGACCGCCGGCGGCGTCAATACGTCCAGTCTCACGGTCGGCGGCGTCACCGCGAGTTTCACGTCTACCGCAGCCGGGAACGCGCCCGTGGTTCCCCAGGCGGGCAATTTCCAGGATCTGTGGTGGGTGGGGACGATCGAGAACGGCTGGGGCATGACGATCACCCAGCACGGCGAGAAGCTCTTCGCCGCGGTGTTCGCGTATGACCGCAACGGCAAGCCGGTCTGGACGGTCATGCCGGCTGGGGAATGGAACGCCGCGCGCGACGTGTACACGGGCCCGCTGTACACGCCCCTTGGCACGCCCTACTTCGCCTACAACGCGGCCCTGCTCGATGTCGGCGCGCCCATCGGGGTGCTGACGCTGCGATTCACCTCCGCCACGACCCTCACCGCCGAGTACCAGATCTTCGCGGAGGTCATGGTGAAGACCATGACGCGGCAGCTATTCGCGAACGGCGCGCCGCTCAACAACCGCACCGACCTGTGGTGGGGCGGCGTGTCGCAGAACGGGTGGGGCGTGGCGATGACCCAGCAGGCCGCGAAGATCTTTGCGGTCTGGTACACCTACGACGAGAACGGAGTCCCGACCTGGTTCGTGCTTCCGGACGGCAACTTCGACGCAGCGGCTACAACGTACTCGGGACCGCTCTACAGGACCCGGGGGCCGCGCTGGTTCGGAGTCCCCTACGACAACCGGTTCTTCGTCATCACCGCGGTGGGCAGTCTGTCGTTCGCCTTCACCGGCGAGTCGGCCGTGATGTCCTACACGGTGGATGGCCTCACCCAGACCAAGCCCA
>JBKJYC010000114.1:0-3382 GCA_046715885.1 Usitatibacter sp. | reverse complement strand
CCTGATGGACAATCGGGCGTTCGAGCTGATGCGTCACGACGTGACGTTCCCGCTCTATATCGAGTGCGACGAGGTCTATAACCTCGCCTGCCCGGCCTCGCCGATCCACTCCCAGTTCGATCCGGTCCAGACCACCAAGACTTCCGTGCACGGAGCGATCAACATGCTCGGCCTCGCCAAGCGGGTGAAGGCGAAGATCCTCCAGGCCTCCACCAGCGAGGTCTACGGTGATCCCGAGGTCCATCCGCAGCCGGAAAGCTACTGGGGACGCGTCAACCCGATCGGGCCCCGGGCGTGCTACGACGAAGGCAAGCGCTGCGCGGAAACCCTCTTCTTCGATTACTACCGGCAGTTCAAGCTGCCGATTCGCGTGGTCCGGATCTTCAACACCTACGGCCCGAACATGCATCCCAACGACGGGCGCGTGGTGTCGAACTTCATCGTCCAGGCGCTTCGGGGCGAGGACATCACGATCTACGGCGACGGCGGCCAGACGCGCAGCTTCCAGTACATCGACGACCTCCTGCCCGGGCTGGTGCGCATGATGAACAACGACCGCGACTTCGTGGGACCGGTCAACCTCGGCAACCCGAACGAGTTCACGATCCTCGAGCTGGCCCGGCACGTGCTGAAGCTGATCCCGGAGAGCCGGAGCCGGATCGTGTTCAAGGAGCTTCCGGCGGACGACCCGAGGCAGAGGAAGCCCGACATCACCCTGGCCAAGAAAATGCTGGATTGGGCTCCGGTCACCGAGATCGAAGAAGGGCTTCGCCATACGATCGCCTACTTCCGCAAGGTGGCGCGGTGAAGACTCGTCAGGTCACCGCGCGTATCGTGGCGAGCGGCGGCGACTGGACCGCCTTCCGGGTTCCGAGGAGCCCGGCGATCGCCACGCCGATCCCGCCCGCGAAGAGGCCCGCGATCGGCACCACCCAGTTGAAGACGTACGGTACGCCCAGGACCTTGTCGGAGAGCACCATCGCCAGTCCCACGGAACCGGCCGCGGCGATCGTCCCCGCGAGCAGCCCGATGGCGAGGAATTCGGCCAGCTGCATCGCGGCCATCTGCCGGCGGCTGGCACCCAGGGTGCGCATGATGGCGCCCTCGAAGATGCGCTCGTCCTGCGTGGAGGTGATGGCCGCGAAGAGCACCACCAGGCCCGCGGCGATGGCGAACAGGAACACGAACTCCACCGCCTTGGAGACCTGCTCCGAGACGCGCACCACCTGCTCCATGATCGCCGATAGGTCGATCACGCTCACGTTGGGGAAGCGCTGCACCAGGCCCGTGACCACGTCGTCCTGGCCGCGCACCAGGTGGAAGCTCGTGATCCAGCTCGCGGGATAGGTTTCCAGGAGCGCCGGGTTGGCGATCACGAAGAAATTCGCCTTGAAGGAATCCCAGTCGACCTTGCGCAGGCTGGTCACCCTCGCGCTGAATTGCGAGCCCGCGACCTCGTAGGTGAGCCGGTCCCCGACCTGGATGCGCAGCGCCTTGGCGATGCCGTCCTCCACCGAGAACTGCGGCTCCTTCGACCCCGGCTGCCAGAAGTCGCCTGCGACCACCTTGTTGTCCGCGCGCGGCGCATCCGCATACGAGAGGTTGAATTCGCGCTCTGCGAGGCGCTTGGCGCGCTCCTCCGCGTAGTCGCTGCCGGCCACCTTGCGGTCGTTGATCGCCATCAGCCGGCCGCGAATCATCGGGTAGAGGTCGGGCGTGGCGAGCTTGCGCTCGGCGAAGTAACGCTTCAGCTCGGGAAGCTGGTCGGTCTGGATATTGATCGCGAAGCGGTTGGGCATGTCGGCCGGCATGGACTGCTGCCACTTCGTGATGAGATCGGTGCGCACGAGGGTGAGCAGCACCATCGCCATGATGCCCAGGCCCAGCGCCATGATCTGCACCAGGCTGGCGCCGGTGCGCCGGCGCAGGTTCGCGAGGCCGTAGCGCCACGGGCCCGAGGCGGCGCCGCGCATGCGCGTCACCAGCCGGATCAGCCCATAACCCGCGATCGCGGAGACCGCCAATGCCACGGCGAAGCCGCCCACGGCGATGGCGCCCAGCTTGATGTCGCCCGCCTGCCAGATGATCAGCGCGCACAGCGCGCCCAATCCGAGCAGGAACGCCGCGGCGCTCACCGGCTCGGCGGGTGCCAGGTCGCGGCGAAGCACCCGCAATGTCGAGGCATTGCGAAGGCGCAGCAACGGGGGCAGCGTGAAGCCCAGCAGCAGCACGAAGCCGATCACGGTGCCCTGGATCGCGGGCCGCCATCCCGGCAACGGCAGCTCCACGCTGAAGAAGCCGATGAGCCAGCGCGCCAGGATCGCCTGCGCGCCGTAGCCCGCGAGCGTACCCAATGCGCAGCCGACGATGCCGAGTGCCACGAACTGCCACCCGTTGATGGCGAAGATGTCGCGCTGGCTGGCGCCCAGGCAGCGCATCATGGCCGCCGCGTCGGTCTGGCGCTGCGAGAAGCGGCGCGCGGCGAGCGCCACGGCCACGGAGGCCAGCACGACGGAGAGCAGCGAGGCCAGGCCGAGGAAGCGCTGTGCGCGCTCGAGCGAGACCCGCACCTCGCTGCGTGCGTCGCGCACGCCCTCGATGCGCTGCCCGCGCCCGAGCCTCGGCGTCATCTCGGCGCGGTAGCCCTCCACCGCGTCGGGCTCGCCGCGCACCAGCAGGCGATGGGTGACGCGGCTGCCGACCTGCATCAGGCCGGTCGCCTCGAGATCCGCGGCATTCATCAGCACGCGCGGGGCGATGCCGAAGTAGTCGAGCACGCTGTCGGGCTCGCGCGCGATGATCGCGGCCACCTGGAGCCGCGCGCGTCCCACCTGCAGCGTGTCGCCCACCTGCAGGCCGAGGCGCCCCGCGAGCGGCACGCCGATCCACACCGTGCCGGGCTTCGAGCCGCCCTCGACCTCGCGCTCGGGACCGCCGGGCGCGTCGGCGATGCGGATGCGCCCGCGCAGCGGGAAACCCTCGGTGGCCGCCTTGATCTCGGCCAGGTTCACGGCATCGCCCTTGGCGACCATGCTCGCAAACGTGCGCGTCTGCGCGACCGCGAGCCCCCGGGCGCGCGCCGCCTCCACGAACGCCGGGGCGATCGGGGCGTCGGCGATGACGACCAGGTCGCCGCCCAGCAGCTCGTTGGCCTGGCGGTTGAGCGCCGCCTGCACCCGGTCGGCGAAGAATCCCACCGTGGTGACGCTCGCCACGGCGATGAAGAGCGCCGCCAGCAGGACGCGCGACTCGCCCGCCTCCCAGTTGCGCACCAGGAGCCGCAGCGCCAGCGCAATGCGCTTCATGAAACCCCGCGCCTCATGACGCCACGATCTCGCCGGCGGCGATGCGGATGCGCCGGCCGCAGCGCTGCGCCAGGTGC
>JBKJYC010000113.1:0-5143 GCA_046715885.1 Usitatibacter sp. | reverse complement strand
AGATGTACTTCCCCGGCGATCCGCTCCTCGCGCTCGATCCGGTCCTCAACAGCGTGCCCGATGCGGCGCGCAGCCGCCTGATCGCCACCCTGGCGCTCGAAACCGGGCTCGAGGGTATCGCGCTGGGTTATCGCTTCGACATCGTGGTGGCGGGCGCCAAAGCCACGCCGCCGGGCGTTTGAGAATGGCCGAGCGCACGCCCTCGCAGACCATCGGCCCGTTCTTCCACGACGCGCTGCGCTGGCGCGACGGCGGCAAGGTCGTGTTCGCCGAGAGAGGAAAGCGCATCGTCCTCACAGGCCGGATCGTGGACGGCGCGGGCCAGCCGGTCGCGGATGCGATGCTCGAGACTTGGCAGCAATCGCCGCAGGGTTCTACGCCGGCGGCCGCGCAAGGCACCTCAAATCCGCACGGATTCGGGCGCGTGGAGACCGCCGCGGACGGGACCTTCCGCATCGAGACCTCGATGCCCGGCGGTGCGGTGCCCTCGATCGATGTCGCGATCTTCGCCCGCGGGCTGCTGAAGGCCGTGCACACACGCGTCTATCTCGCCGCCGAGGAGCAGGTGCGCGCCGACCCGCTGCTGAAGCCGCTCCGCAATTCCCCGCGCCTGAAGACGCTGATCGCAACGGCCTGCGGCGAAGCGGAGTATCGCTGGGAAGTGCGCCTCCAGGGCGAGCGTGAAACCGTCTTCTTCGCGATCTGATCCGGGCGATGAGCGCAAGCCTGACCGCCCGCACGCTCGAGCGGCCCGCGTTCGCGGCGGCGTTCGCAACGAGCGCGTTCGTGCGCGCGATGCTGGCGTTTGAATCCGCGCTCGCCCGGGCGCAGGCCGCCGAAGGCCTCATCCCGCCGGAAAGCGCGCATGCGATTTGCGCCGCGTGCTCGCGCACTACGATCAATGCAGACGCGCTCGTCGCCGAGGCCAAGCGCTCGGCGAGCCTTGCCGTGCCCCTGGTGCGGATGCTGGCGTCGGAAGTCGCGCTCGACACGCCGAGCGCCGCGGCGCACGTCCACCTGGGCGCCACCAGCCAGGACGTGATCGACACCGCGATGGTGCTCTGCCTCAAGCCCTGCCTCGAGGAGGCCGACCGGGTCCTCGAAGCGGCGGTACGCGCGTTCGCGCGCGTGGCGCGGGATCACCGGGACACGCCCATGCTCGGACGCACGCTCCTGCAACCGGCGCTGCCGATCTCCGCGGGGCTCAAGATCGCGCGATGGGCCTGGGCGCTGGCGCAGGACCGCGAACGGCTCGCCGCGGCGCGCTCCGCGGGTCTCGCCGTCCAATTGGGCGGGCCCGTCGGCGCGCTCGAAGCGCTCGGCGCCAAGGGGCCCGAAGTGCGCCGCAGGGTCGCAGCCGAGCTGGGCCTCGCCGACGTGCCCTCCTGGCACGTCCACCGCAACGGGTGGATCGACCTGCTCGACCGGGTGGGCCAGGCCGTGGCCAGCGCAGGCAAGATCGCGCGCGACGTGGCGCTGCTCGCGCAGCCGGAAGTCGGCGAGATGTCCGAAGCGCAACCTACAGCGGGCGTGGGCGCATCGAGCTCGATCCCGCACAAGCGCAATCCCGTCGCCTGCGTGCACGCGCTCGCCGCCGCGACACGCATGCCCGGCCTGCTGGCGACGCTCCACGCCGCCGGCCTCGCCGAGCACGAGCGCGCGCTGGGAGGCTGGCAGGCGGAGCTGGTGGTGGTCCCCGAGATCGCCGCCGCGCTCGGCTCCAGCCTGGATTTCCTCGAGACGATCGCGGCCTCGCTGGTGGTGAACCCGGAGCGCATGAAGGCCAACCTCGAGGCGTACGGCGAGCGCGGCGCCGCAGCGCGCGGAACCGCGACGCTGGCGGCCGCCGCCGACGAACTCCTGGAGCGGCTCGCGCCGCACTCCCGTTGAATCGCATGGAAGAAGGGATTCGCGAATGAAGGACGACGCATATCGCCGGGGCATGAAGACGCGGCGCAAGGTGCTGGGTGACGAGTGGGTGGATCGCGCAACCCGCAACGCCACGCCGTTCGACGCGGAGTTCCAGGAACTGCTCACGCGCTACGCGTGGGACACGATCTGGAACCGCAAGGGGCTAACCCGCAAGGAGCGGCGCATGCTGGTGCTCGCGACGACGCTCGCCCTGGGGCGTTGGGAGGAATTCCGCCTGCACATGCGCGCCGCGCTCGACTCGGGCGACCTGCGCTGCGCGGACGTGAAGGAGATCCTCTTGCAGTCCGCGGTCTACTGCGGTGTGCCGGCCGCAAACACGGCCTTCAGGGAAGGGCGCGAAGTGCTGAGGGAAATCGCCGCGCGACCGCGCGCGAAGATCGGGCGCCGCACCCCGGGAAAGTGAGCGCCGTCGACCTGCACGCTGATCGAGGCGCCTCGCACCTGTGGAGAAGCCCGCCGGGTTCGCGGCCCTCGTCGCCGGCTTCCTCGCCGGAGGCTGAGGCGCTCAGTCGACGAAGATCCAGGCGGTTCCCGCTACTCCGAGCATCGCGGCGATGCCGACCGCGGGCGTGAGCGCCTCGCGGCTGCGCAGCAACACCATCCCCAGGAACAGCGTCGCGAAGACCTCGATCGAGGCAATCAGCGCCACGCGCGAGAGCGGGCTCGCGCCGAGCGCGGCGAAATAGAAGATCTGCCCGAAGGAGCTCATCGTGCCCGCGAGCAGCAGCCACGGATTCGGGCGGCGGAACGCGGCGCGCGCCGCGCGGGCGTATCTCGCATTGAACGTCCCGGTCGCGACGAACAGGATCGCGCCGACGATCGTGCCGACCATCGCCCCGAGCAATGCGTCCGGCGTGTCGGCGAGGCCCACCTTGCGTAGAAGGTAGCCGCTGGCGTAGCCGAGCGCCGACACCGGCCCGTACACGTAACCGAGGTTGAGCAGCGCGCGAAACCCGCCGCGCCGCGGCCCGGGACTGCGTGGCCTCGCCCCGGCCACGAGCACGGCGAAACTCGCGACGATGAGCAGCATGCCGATCGCCGTGGACAGCGTCAGCCGCTCGCCGAGCACGCCGATGCCGAGCGCCACCGCGAAAAACGGGTTCAAGCGCTTGATGGTCGTGGCGCGCATCGCGCCCAGGTGCTGGACCGACGCATAGAGAAACACGCGGCCGATGAATGCCGTCAGCACGCCCGCGCCGGCGAACCACAGCAGGGCGCGCCCCGTGACCGGGACAAAGCCGCGTGCGAGCCCCAAAGCGAGCCAGAGCGCCCGAGATCGCCGCGGTCAGCAGAAGCGAGAGGAAGGCGCCGTTGTCGTCCGACTCCGGATCGGCACCACGGACGATGGTGACGTTGGCGACCGCGAAGCACGCCGCGGAGGCGAGGGCGAGCACGTCGCCGGGCATGGCCGATCGCGCGCCGTCGTGCCTAGAGGACGCCCGGGATCCAGCGCTTCACGCGCCGGGCGTAATCGCGATAGGCGTGGCCGAACCGGGCCGCGAGCGGCCCCTCGTCGCCGCGGACGCGGCGATCGAACCACGCGGCGTGCAGCGCGAGCAGCGCCGCGCCGATCCACGATTCGAGGGCGAGTGCCAGGCCCGCGAGGAAGATCAGGTGCCCGAGGTACATGGGGTTGCGAGTCCAAGCATACGGGCCGGTGGTGACCAGGCGCTCCGGCGGATTGGACAGGCCCGGGCCGCCGCCCCCGAGGCGGGTCCGGTATATGCCCGTCCATCGGTATTGCAGATATCCCCATGCCAGCAGCGGCAGCGCCCAGGCGTGGGTCCGCGGAAAGCCGCCCTGCAGGAGCGCCTCCGCGGATGCCAGGACGACTGGCCAGACGAGAAACGTGCGGTTGGAGGTGCTCGCAAACCACCGCCGCGCGCGCCGCGCAGGACTCACTCTTCGGCCCGGTCGCCCTTGGGCATCGCCAGGATGAAGAGGTTGGCGACCACGATCGTGGCGGCGAGGAACCAGAACGTCGCGATGAGCCCGTGGCGATCGGCGATGAGCCCGGCGAGCAGGGGGGCGATCGAGGTGCCGAGCGCCTGAGCGCCGAACAGGATGCCGATGCTGGTGCCACCCATGTCTTTCGGGGTCGTCTCGAGGAGCCAGGCTTGCATCACCGGGCGGATGGCGTAGAGGAAAAACCCGAGGACAGCGACGAGCACGATGAACGCGTGCGACTTGCCGGCGACGGCCATGAAGAGCAATACGACCGCGGTCATGGACATGCTGGCGACCATGACGCCGCGCCGTCCCAGGCGATCCGAAAGATGCCCCGCGATCGGAGAGGCGGCGAATCCCGCCGCCTGCAGCGCGAACATCCCCGCGCCGACCCAGAGGGGCGAATAGCCCATCTCGTAGGCGAGGTACACCGGCAGGAACGTGAGCAGCCCGTTCTGCGTCATCGAGCGGAATGCCGAGCTGGTTGTGAGGAGGATGAGCGCGCGGTTGCGGAACAGCGCCGGCACGCCGCGGAAGTAATCGCCGAACGACTGGACGCGCCCGTCCTGCGCCGCCGCGCCGGGCGATCGCGACCCCAGGCGCATCGTGCCGAGCAGCACCAGCAGGAGCAGCGACATCAGCAGCCCCGGGATCACGTTGAGCACGACGACCTCCCGCCAGGTGAGCACCGTGAGCAGCGCGCCCACGGCGATGGGCGCGAGCGCATCGCCGGCATTGCCGCCCATGCCGTGCAGCGAAAGCACCAGGCCCTTGCGCTCGGGAAAGCGGCGCGCAAGCGTGGGGATGGCGCTCGGATGCCACAGGCTGTTGCCGAAGCCCACCAAGGCCACGCAACCCAGCAGCATCAGGTAGCCGTGGCTGAAGCCCATGAGCAGGTAGGGGAAACCGACCCAGAAAAGCGACACCGCCATCAGCACGCCCTTGCGCCCCACCGTGTCCACCAGGATGCCGCCGGGGATGTTGGCGACCGCGCCGGCGAGGTACTGGCAGGTCATGATGAGCCCGATCTGCGTGAAGCTCAGGCCGAGCTCCGTGCCGATGATCGGCAGCAAAAGGTAGAACGTCGCCGGGTACCAGTGGGTCAGCGAGTGCCCGATGGTGATCAGCCAGACTTCCCGGAAGGATCTTCCCGGAGCCTTGTCGGGCGCGGCGATCGCGGCGTTCATCGATTCGCCCTGGAGAGCCGTGCGCTCACTGGGCCGCGCGCTTGATCACGATGTCTTCGAACAGTTTGGTCCACTTC
>JBKJYC010000112.1:0-3083 GCA_046715885.1 Usitatibacter sp. | reverse complement strand
GTCGAGGTGCGCGTGCAGGGCCTCCCCGGTCTCCGGGTGCGCCTCGGGCGTGGACAACAGCTTCTTGGCGACGACCACGGCCAGGCGCTTGCCCAGGCCGATGTCCGCCAGGACCTCTTCGCGCGTCTTCGCGCTCTCGCCCTTGAAGAAGCGCTTCCAGTGCGCTTCCCCGATCTCGTCGGGGTTGGCCTTCAGCGAGCGCAGCGCCTGCACCAGCAGCAGCTCGCCCACCTCGGCGGACTCCGCCGCCTGCATCGTCTTCAGATAGTGGCGGATGTGCGAGCGCGCCTTGCCGGTGCCCACGTACGAGAGCCACGCCGGGTTGGGACGCGCCTGCGGATCGGTGACGATCTCCACGCGGTCGCCGTTGCGAAGCACGGTGCCCAGCGGGATGGGCTCGCTGTTGATGCGCGCCGAGACGCAATGATTGCCCACGTCCGTGTGCACCGCGTAGGCGAAGTCGATGGCCGTCGCGCCCTTGGGCAGCGAGAAGATCTTTCCCTTCGGCGAGAACACGTAGACCTCGTCGGGGAAGAGGTCCACCTTGATGTGCTCGAGGAACTCCAGCGCGTCGCCCGACTCGCTCTGGATCTCCAGCAGCGACTGCAGCCACTGGCTCTTCAGCTGCACGCCGCGCGCGTCGTCCTCGTCGGACTTGTAGAGCCAGTGCGAGGCCACGCCGGCCTCGGCCACCTTGTGCATGTCCGACGTGCGGATCTGGATCTCCAGGGGCATGCCGAAGGGGCCGAAGAGGGTGGTGTGCAGCGACTGGTAGCCGTTCGCCTTGGGGATGGCGATGTAGTCCTTGAACTTGCCCGGGATCGGCTTGTACATCGTGTGCAGCGCGCCCAGGGCGAGATAGGCCTGGGCCACGTCGGGCACGATGATGCGAAAGCCGTAGATGTCCAGCACCTCGGAGAACGAGATGTTCTTCTCCTGCATTTTTTTGTAGATCGACGAGATGTGCTTCTCGCGGCCCGTCACCTGCGCCTCGACCTTGAACTCCTTCAGCCGCGCCTGGATCTGCTCGGCGATCTTGCCCACGGCATCGCGCCGGTTGCCGCGCGCGCGCTTCAGCGCCTTGTCGAGCACCTTGAAGCGATTCGGGTGCATGTAGCGGAAGCCCAGGTCCTCCAGCTCGTAGTACAACGCGTTCAGGCCCAGGCGGTTGGCGATGGGCGAGTAGATCTCGAGGGTTTCCTTGGCGACGCGCTCCTGCTTCTCGGCATGCACGGCGTCGAGCGTGCGCATGTTGTGCAGCCGGTCGGCGAGCTTGATGAGGATGACGCGCACGTCGCGCGCCATGGCGAGCAGCATCTTGCGGAAGTTCTCGGCCTGCGCGTGCTGCAGCGTGGCGAACTCGATGCGGTCGATCTTCGAGACGCCGTCGACCAGCTCGGCCATGGGCTTGCCGAAGCGCCGCGCGATCTCGGTCTTGGTGGTGGGCGTGTCCTCGACCACGTCGTGCAGGAGCGCGGCCATCAGCGCCTGCGGGTCGAGGTGCCATTCGGCGAGGATCTTCGCCACCGCGAGCGGGTGGGTGATGTACGGCTCGCCGCTCTTGCGGAACTGGCCGGCGTGGGCGCCGCGCGCGACCTCGTAGGCCTGCTCGATCTGGTCGATGTCCTTCGGCCTGAGGTAGCCGAGGGCGGAGGTGAGCTCCTCTGCGCCGGGTCCGGGTAGTGCTACGCCACCGACCTTGAGGCCGCTGGCGACGGGATGGATGCCAAGGGTCGGCAAGCGCGGAAACCCGGGGTCAGAGCCGCGACTTCGGGGGCTCCGCCCTTCAGCGGATCTGACCCCCGAAGTGCTCTGAGCACGCTCAGAGCACCGGCGGCGTCGGTGCGGGCGGGTTCAACAGCTCGCGACCGACCCTGCCCGAGGCGATCTCGCGCAGCGCGATCACGGTGGGCTTGTCCTTGTTGGGCTCCACGAGCGGCGTGGCGCCGAGCGCAATCTGGCGCGCGCGATTGGTGGCTGCAAGCGTGAGCTCGAAGCGGTTCGGAATCAGCTTGATGCAGTCGTCGACAGTGATGCGGGCCATGGCGCGTCTCCAGTTACCTGAATTCTGCAAAGAGCTTCTCAAGGCGAACGGCCTGCTGGGCACGCGACACACGGGATGCGCGTACCAAGGAGGTCAAATCTGTCAGCGCCGAGTCGAAGCGATCATTGATAATTATATATTGAAATTCAAGTACATGGGATATTTCTTCGCGGGCCCCGGCCATGCGCTTCGCGATCACCTCGGGGGCGTCGGTCCCGCGGGATTCGAGGCGGCGGCGCAGCTCCTGGAGCGAGGGCGGGAGAATGAAGATCCCGACCACGTCGGGAAACAAGTTGCGCACCTGTTGGGCGCCCTGCCAGTCGATCTCCAGCAGCACGTCGTGGTCGCCGGCGATCTCGTTCTCGATCCAGCGCTTGCTGGTGCCGTAGTAGTTCCCGTAGACGCTGGCGTACTCGAGGAACTCGCCCTCGGCGATCTTGCGCTCGAAGCTGGCGCGGTTCACGAAGTGGTAGTCGCGCCCGTTCACCTCGCCGTCGCGCGGAGGGCGCGTGGTGAACGAGACCGAGAGGCGGATGTGCGGGTCGGCTTCGAGCAGCTTGGTGACGAGGCTGGTCTTGCCCGCGCCCGAGGGTGCCACGACCACGAAAAGGTTACCGATGCCGGCCATCGCGTCCCTCGCGCCGCGCCTTCATTCGATGTTCTGCACCTGCTCGCGCATCTGCTCGATGAGGACCTTCAGCTCCACCGCGATGCGCGTGATCTCGCTCGCCACGGACTTCGACCCCAGCGTGTTGGCCTCGCGGTTCAACTCCTGGCAGAGGAAATCCAGGCGCTTGCCGCAGGCCCCGCCCTTGACGAGCACGCGGCGCATTTCCGCGATGTGCGCGCCCAGGCGCGAGAGCTCCTCGTCCACGTCGATGCGGGCGGCGTAGAGCACCACTTCCTGCGCGATGCGCTCGTCGCTGGGCGCCGCGAGCGCTTCGGCGAGCTTCGCGGAGAGCTTCTCCTGGAATGCCTTGATCGCCGCGGGCATCAGCGGCTGCGCTTCCTTCGCGTGCGCGGCCATGCGGTCCAGGCG
>JBKJYC010000111.1:0-17011 GCA_046715885.1 Usitatibacter sp. | reverse complement strand
CCGCAGCACCTTTCGTCCGGTGAACACTGCAGTTACGTCGGACGCCCACCGATTAGGGTGGTTCGGTTTGCCCCATGTCACCTGTCACACGCGTAAGTAGGACTTTCCTGTCGTCCGGGCCGTTACGCCCGGAAAACAGGCTGCCGCAGCCCCTTCTCGAGAGGGTAATTGGCAAGTCCTACAAAAATACAATGGAAACAGGGGTATAGCTTGCCATCCTAAACCATCTTGCTATAATGCCCCCTCGATGAAAGACACCTCCTACATCCTTGTGGCTGCTGCGCTGACAGCGGCGATGCTGATTCCCGTGACAGCGCGGGCGGACATCTACGCTTTTACGGATGACAAGGGCGTCAAGCATTTCACCAACATTGCTGGCCTGGATCGGCGCTACAAATTGATCCGCAAGGAGGGTCCGATCGCACCGCGCGCCGCCACGACCTCCTATATGCCCTCGGAAGCGGAGATCCAGCGCTACCAGTCCATCGTCGCGCTGGCGAGCCGCACCCATGGCGTCGACGACTCCCTGGTGCACGCGGTGATCTCGGCCGAATCCGCCTACAACCCCCGTGCGATCTCGAAGGCCGGCGCCCAGGGCATCATGCAATTGATGCCGGGCACCGCGCGCCGCTACGGGGTCAGCGATGCCATGGACCCCGTCGAGAACATCCACGGTGGCGTGAGGTACCTCAAGGACCTCCTCGCGATGTTCAACGGCAACGCGGAGCTCGCCGTGGCCGGCTACAACGCGGGCGAGAACGCGGTCATCAAATACGGCAACAAGATCCCGCCTTATGCAGAGACGGTGAACTACGTCCCGAAGGTGATGGATTTCTACAGGAAGTTCCAGGCCCGCAAGGGTTAGGGCTCCCAACCCACGGAATTTGGGTGTCAGGGCAGGAAGAATCGGGGCCGCTACTAGCGGCCCCGAGCTTTTTTGCGATCAATCGGCGGCGGCCGGCGCCTTGCCCTCCACAGACCGCTGGGCCGCGAGCCGGTCCTCGAAGGTCTGATGCCGCGCGGCCAGGAGCGAGTAGGCGGTTGGGACCAGGAAGAGTGTAAAAAGCGTGCCGACCAGCATGCCGCCGACGATGACCCATCCGATCTGGTGACGCGACTCGGCGCCCGCGCCCGTGGCCAGCGCGAGCGGCAGGGCGCCCAGCACCATCGCGCCGGTGGTCATGAGGATGGGCCGCAGCCGCAGCACCGCGGCTTCCACTACCGCGTCGTGGATCGAGCGGCCCTTCTCCTGGAGCTGGTTGGCGAACTCCACGATCAGGATGCCGTGCTTGGTGATGAGTCCGAGCAGCGTCACCACGCCGATCTGGCTGTAGGTATTCCAGGTACCGCCCGAGAGAAGCAGCGCGCCGAAGGCGCCGGTGAGCGACAGCGGCACGGACAGCATGATGATGAACGGGTCCACGAAGCTCTCGAATTGCGCGGAGAGCACCAGGTAGATGAAGACCGCCGCCAACACCAGCACGAGGGCGAAGCTGCCCGCGGATTCGCGATACTCGCGCGATTGGCCGTTCAGGTCGGTGACCACGCCGGGCAACAGGCGCTTGGCGGTCGAGTCCATGTAGTCCACGGCCTGCCCCAGGGCGTATCCGGGCGCCAGGTTCGCGGTGATCGTGGCCGAGCGCAGCTTCTGGAAGTGGTTGAGGTTTTTCGGCGCCACGCCTTCGCTGACCGCGAGCACGTTCGCGAGCTGCACCATCTCGCCGCCGCGGCCGCGCACATAGATGTCGGTGATGTCCCTCGGGTTGGTGCGGTCGGCGTCCGCCACCTGCACGATCACGTCATATTGCTCGCCGCCGCGCTTGAATCGCGTCACAACACGTCCACCCAGCAGCGTCTCGAGGGTGCGGCCCACTGTTTCCACCGGCACGCCGACGTCCGCGAGCTTCTCGCGATTCACCCCTACCCTGAGCTCGGGTTGGTTCAGGCGCAGGTCCGTGTCGACGTTCACGAGGCCGGGATTCCTCCGCGCCTCTTCCATGATCTTTTCGACCATGACCTGCAACTCCGGATAGGGCGCCTGCGTCATCAGCACGAATTGCACCGGCGAGCCGCGCGAGCCGCCGAGCGAGGGGGGATTGAGCGGGAAGGCGAGCACGCCGGGCAGGGCCTGGAGTTTCGGGGCAAGCTCGCGCGCGACCTGCTGCTGCGTGCGCGTGCGCTCTTTCCAGGGTTTGAGCGCAAGGACCGAAAACCCGTTGTCCGGGGTGGGGTTGCCCGCCATCACGAAGTAGCGCTGCATCTCGGGGATGTCGAGGTAGAACTTCTCGATGCGCTCCATGTAGCCCGCGGTGAATGCGACCGTCGAGCCTTCCGGTGCGCTCACCGGAATGAAGACGACGCCGCGGTCCTCGGCGGGCGCGAGCTCCTGGCGCAGGAACTGGAACAGCAGGATGCTCGAGCCGCCGATCGCAAGCAGGACGACGAGCACGATCACCCGATGGTCGAGGGCCCGGGTGAGCCCGCGGCGGTAGGCATCGGTGAGGCGCGTGAAGCCGCGCTCGAAGAAGTTGAACACCTTGCCGTGCTGCGCCTGGCGCTTGAGGATCTTCGAGCACATCATCGGAGACAGGGTCAGGGCCACGAAGCCGGAGACCAGAACCGCGCCCGAGAGCGCGAGGGCGAACTCGCTGAAGAGCTTTCCGGTGCGCCCGCTGGCGAACGCGAGCGGCGCATAGACGGCGGCGAGCGTGACGGTCATCGCGATCACCGCGAAGGCGATCTCGCGGGTTCCCTTGAGCGCCGCCTCCAATCGCGTCATCCCGCTCTCCATGTAGCGGTAGATGTTCTCGAGCACGACGATGGCGTCGTCCACGACGAGGCCGATGGCGAGCACCATCGCAAGCAGCGTGAGCGTGTTGATCGAGAACCCCGCTGCGTAGAGGAACATGCCGGCTCCGATCAGCGATACCGGGATGGTCACCAGCGGGATCATGGTCGCGCGCACGTTGCGCAGGAACACGAAGATCACCAGGGCGACGAGGAGGATCGCCTCGACGATCGTCGTCATCACCGCGGATACGGACTCTTCGATGAACACCGACGAATCGAACGAGAGCTGCAGCTTCATTCCCTCGGGCAGCTGCCCGTTGATGTCGTCGATGGCCTTGCGAACCGCCTTGGAGAGCTCGAGCGCGTTCGCCGTGGATTGCCGGATGACGCCGAGCGACACCGAGGGCTTGCCGTTGAAGCGCGAGACGATGCGCTCCGAGGCGGGAGCGAGCTCGACGCGGGCCACGTCGCGGATGCGCACCTGGATGCCGCCCGCGTCCCGGATCACCGCTGCGCCGAACTGCTCGGGCGTGAAGAGGTCGGTCTGCGAGAGCACGGCGAACTCACGCGCGCGCGACTCGATTCGCCCGGCAGGGATCTCGACGTTCTGCCGGCGGATGGCGTCCTCGACATCCTGGGGCGTGAGCTTGTACCCGGCCAGCTTGGAGCGATCGAGCCATACCCGCATGGAAGGCCGGCGCTCGCCGAAGACGCGCACATCGGCCGCTCCGGGCATCGTCTGCAGGCGCGGGCGGATGTAGCGAGTCGCGTAGTCCGAGACCTCGAGGCGCGAGTGGCGGTCGCTGGTGAGTCCGATCCACATGATCGGAAACGCGTCGGCCTCGGTCTTCGAAATGATGGGCTCGTCGATGTCCTGCGGCAGGCGCCCGCGCACGCGCGCGCCCTTGTCGCGCACCTCCGCGGCGGCCGCGTCGGGGTCGCGCGGGAGCTTGAAGCGCACGGTGACGTTGCTTGCCTCGGAGCGTGAGGTCGAGGAGATCACGTCCACGCCCTCGATGCCCGAGATCGAGTCTTCGAGCACCTTCGAAACCTGGGACTCGATCACGTCGGCCGAGGCGCCGCGGTACACGGTCTCGACGTTGACGATCGGCTCGTCGATCTTCGGGTACTCGCGCACGGCGAGGCGCAGGAACGAGATCGCCCCGATCAGCAGGATCGCGATCGAGAGCACCGTGGCGAATACGGGGCGCTTGATGCAGACTTCCGGCAGCGTCATGGCTATGAGCTGCCCTTCGCGCGGGACGCGTCTTTGGCCTTGCCCACGGCAGGCGCGGCGGGCGGCGGCAGGTTTGCCACACGCACCACGGCGCCGTCGCGGATCTTCATTTGCCCCGCGGTGACGACAATGTCCCCGCTGCTTACCCCGGAGAGGATCTCCACCTTGCCGTCCCGGCGCTGGCCGATGCCGACCTTCGTGCGCGCGGCCTTGCCGTCGACTATGCGATAGACGTACTTGTCGTCCCCCACCGGGAAGAGCGACTCCTCCGGGATCATCACCGAGTCCCTGATCGTGCTGGTGAACAGCATCACGCGCGCGAACATGCCGGGACGCAGCAGGCCGTCGGCGTTCGGCACCTGTGCGCGCACCACCAGGGCTCGGCCGTTGGCGTCGATGAGCGGATTGATGGCGAACACCCTGCCGTTCCAGGACTTGTCGGGGATGGCGTCGAGCGTGATCTGCAGCGCCTGGCCGTTGCGGACCTGGGATTGGTGCACCTCGGGTACGCGGAAATCCACCTTCAGCGGATCGAGCGCCTCCAGGTTCACCATGTCCTGGCCTTCCTTCACATACTCGCCCACGCTCACCGAGCGCAGCCCGATGGTTCCGGCGAACGGCGCGCGGATTTCCATCTTCGAAAGGCGGGCTCCCGTGACCTCGGCCTCGGCCTCCGAGACCTTCAGGTTGTTCTCCGCCTCGTCCTTCGCCTGGCTGGAGATGAAGCCCTTGTTGCGAAGGTCGACGGCGCGCTCGTACTTGCTCTTCTGCAGCGTGAGGTTCGCCTTCGACTTGTCGGCATCGGCCTTCTGCACCGAGTCGTCGAGCTTCACCAGCAGGTGGCCTTTCGCCACGCGCTCGCCCTCGCGGAAAAGGATGCTCGCAACGCGCCCGGCAATCTCGGGGCGCACGACGACGGTCTCGTCGGAGCGCAGGCTGCCCACCGCGGCCAGCGCATTGGGCAACTTCACGGCGGTCACGGCGACGGCTTCAACCTCGACGGTCGGCGCGGCAGCGGCCGGCGCCTTCTTGGGTGCGCTTGCCGCCGAGGCGGCGGCGCTCGACGAATTGCGCGCACCCGCCCAGAAGGAAAGCGCGCCGACGCCGAGGAGGAGGGCGAGGAGTACCCCGCCGACTGCGATTTTCTTCATTCGACTTCTTCGTCTCGGAACTGCAGGGGAAGAAACTGCAATTATCGACGAAAAGGGGAGCTGACCGCCATGCCGCGACGAATTGTTACAGGGCTGGGAACCGCGGTTACGCGGGAATGTCGGGGACCAACTGGCGCTGCAGCATGAAAATCTGGTCTTTCAGCATCAACTTGCGTTTCTTCAGGCGCTTCAGCTGCAGCTCGTCGTGGAGGGGGTTTTGGTCCAGGGCTTCGATCGCTCGGTCCAGGTCCCGGTGCTCCAGGTTGAGCTCGCTGATGCGCCGCTTGATCTCTTCGGTATTGTTCTCCATCGTCATGGTCGCCATCGGTCATCCTCCGAAGATCATGGGAAAAACCATACTCCCTGCGCCCTCAGTTGGCTAGTCCTGCCAGCTCCCAGAAAAGCCTTGCAACGCTTACCGAAAGCGGTGGAGAATGGGGCACCAGACGGTAAAGATAACCGAATAAAAACAGAAGTTTAGCAAGCTTTGGGGGCGCGCAAATGAATTTCCGTCGAAGCGAGTTCGACGTCACCAATCGCATCAACACCACGGACCCGGTCTGCGTGAAGCTCGAGGTCGCGCGGATCCACCGTACGCTCTACCCGCGGGCGCACGCCTCCGCGCTCCTCCAGGCCTTCGACGACATCGTCCGTCTTTACCGGGGCGAGTATCCGGGCTACGCCGCGTGCGACACCGAATACCACGACCTCCAGCACATCCTCGAGGTGACGCTCGCCATGGCGCGGCTGCTGGACGGCTACGAGCGCTCGCGCGGCGGTAGTCCCGCGATCGGTGAGCGCCTTTTTCAGCTGGGTGTCATTTGCGCGCTGTTCCACGACGTCGGGTACATCCGCAAGCGGGGCGACAAGAAACACCAGAACGGGGCTGAGTACACGACGACACACGTTTCACGCGGCGCGCGCTTGCTGAAGGAATACCTGCCGACCATCGGCATGAACGATTTCGCCGACGTGGCCGGAAGCGTGCTGCATTTCACGGGGTACGAGCGCCCGGTCGCCACGATCCAGGTACCGGGCCCCATCTACAAGCTGGTGGGAAGCCTGCTCGGCTCCGCGGACATCATCGCGCAGATGTCGGATCGCTGCTACCTCGAGAAGTGCCGTGACCGCCTCTATCCGGAGTTCGTGGTCGGCGGCATCACCCGCAAGAAGACGGACAACGGGGAGATCGTCGTCTTCGCTTCCCCTGACGACCTCGTGCGCAAGACGCCATCGTTCTACCAGAACGCTTCCCGGCGCCTCGATGGCGACCTCGGCGGGTGCTATCAGTACGCGACCACGCATTTCGGCGGCCACAACCTGTACATGGAAGCGGTGCAGCAGAACGTAAGATTCGCCGAACGCATCGGCGCTGGTGCGTCCCTCACTCTGCGGCGCCAGCCGCCCTCGACGATCAGCTGAGCGTTCCTACCTGCACGGGTAGGGGTATCTCCCAAACCGTAGTCGATAGTCTGGGTCTCGGCAGAACCCCTCCGGAATCCGCATGAAGCGGGTGAGCGATGCAGTTGAAGAGAGTCCTGCTCGTCGACGTCAGCCCGCGCGACGCGGCGATGAAGGAAGCGGTGCGACAGCCCCAACCTTCCGGCTGATGGGCTCGCCCATCCGCGTCCTGCACCTGGAAGACGACCGCCTCGACGCGGAGTTGATCCGCGAGCGCCTGTCGGCGGGCGAACCCGAGCGCTGGAAGTTCCTGCACGTGGAGGACCGCGAAGGCTTCGAGTCGGCGCTCCTGCGAGAGGCGTTCGACCTGATCCTGATGGACCACAACGTACCCGGCTACGACGGCCTCGTGGCGCTCCGGGAGGCGCACCGCCGCCTGCCGGATACTCCGATCATCATCATCTCGGGCTCGCTAGGCGAAGAGGACGCGGTCGACTGCCTGAAGGCCGGTGCCACCGACTACGTGCTGAAACAGCGCATCACAAGACTCGACGCAGCGGCGAGCCGCGCGCTTGCCGAGGCCGATGACCGGCGCGAACGCGCGAGGGCGGAGGGCGAGCTGCGTGAGGTCGCGCACCTCTTCCAGGAGCTGGCGAGCAACAGCGACGACGTCTTCTGGTTCGTGGCCGTGGAGTCCGAGCACATCCTCGTCATCAGCCCCGCCATCGAGCGCAACTGGGGACGGCCGGTCACCAAGTTCCAGGGGACCCGGCGCGAATGGGCGAACACCATTCATGACGAGGACCGCCAGCGGGTCGAGGACGCCTTCGGGCAGTGGATGCGCGGGGAGGCGGAGCGATTCGACGAGGAATACCGCGTCGTGCATCCGGATGGAGGGATTCGCTGGGTCCACGACACGGGCGCGCGCATCAAGGACGACACCGGCCGCCTGGTGCGCGTGAGCGGAATCGCGCGCGACGTCACGCGCCGGCACCTCGCGGAGGAGGAGGCCGGGCACCTCAACCTGGAGCTCGAGCGCCGCGTGATGGAGCGCACCGCGGAGCTGCACGCGGCCAATCGCGAGCTGGAGGCCTTCTCGTTCTCGGTCTCCCACGACCTGCGCGCCCCGCTTCGCGCCGTGAGCGGCTTCACCGCCCTGCTGAAGGCCGATTACGGCGACCAGCTCGACGAGACGGCGACGCAGTTCATCGAGCGCATCCATGCGGGCTGCGTGCGCATGGACGGACTGATCGATGCCATCCTCAGCCTGGCGCAGATCTCGCGCGCCGACCTGATCGCCGCGCAGACCGACCTCTCGGCGCTCGCGCAGAAGGTGATCGCGGAGCTGCGCGAGCGCGACGCAGAGCGGCGCTGCGAGACCGTTGTGCAGCCGGGATTGCGGGTACATGCGGACGCGCGCCTGCTGGGCGTGGCGCTCGACAACCTGATCGGCAACGCGTGGAAGTTCACGTCCCGCCGGGACGTGGCGCGCATCGAGGTGGGCCTGAGCAACAGCGCGGGCCTCCTGTCGACCTTTTTCGTTCGCGACAATGGCGCGGGCTTCGACACCAGGTATTCGGAGCGGCTCTTCTCGCCGTTCCAGCGCTTGCACAGCGAGTCGGAGTTCCCGGGCACCGGGATCGGGCTCGCCACGGTCCGGCGCGTGATCGAGCGCCACGGCGGCAATGCCTGGGCGGAGAGCACGCCCGGCGAGGGCGCTACGTTCTACTTCAGCTTGCCGAAGAAACCGCGCCTGCCCTAGCGCACGCCCAGGGCGGATTCGATGATGGCGCGCTTGGGCGCGCAGCGCGGCTCGTCCCAGCACGCCTTGTAGACCTTCGCGACCTTTCCCGCACGCAGCAGGCGGATCTCGAAAGGCTTCTTCAGCATTTCGGTGTGGACGTAGTTCGCGAACGCCTCGGCGAAGTCGTCGCCGGGGTGCGTCGCCGCGTAGAGAGTCGGGAAGTTCGTCTTCTCGAGGCTCTCGTAGGTCTCGACCATCGCGTCGCCGGGAATTCGCGGTCCCATGTAGTAGACGATGTCCTTGCGGCGCGCGAAGGCGGCATCGAATCGCGAGGCGTAGCGCTGGCCGCCGGCGATGGTCCACGACAGCTCGTAGAAGGGAAACTCGCGCGTCGATTTCACTTCGGCGGGCTTGAGGTTCCAGTCGGGATGGAAGTCCGCGCCGATCGCGAGGATGTGCGCGATCTCGTGCAGCAGGATGTACTGGATCGCGTTCCTGCGGGTGTCCTCGGCCGGCCCCGCGAGGGTGGCCTCCAGGCGGAAATCGCGGTGGGACTGGAACGGGGTTCCATCGCGCCACGTCATCCAGCTATTGGCCGTGTGGTTGCGCAGAACCACCGGGTCCAGGACGATGAAGCCGGACATCGGGCGCCGGTCCTCACCGTGGATCTGGTCCGCGTAGCCGGTGCTGCCGAGATCATCGACGAAGTAGATGCCTGCCAGCTTCCGCTGCAGCGGCTTCCTCACCGCCTCGGGCATCTCGGCCACGGCCTGGCGAACATCCCGGAGGAAGTCCTCGGGCGGCGTGGAGGCGCGCGGGCGGTTCGGAAACCCGTTCGCGATGTTGTCCAGGGCGATCAGCTCGACCAGAGCCGGCGGGGCGACGCCGATGCGCTCTTCCACCGGGCGGCGGAAGGCTTCCTTCCAATGGGCGAGTTGCTTGGCGGGGTGCCGCCGCAGCTCCTTCAGCGCGCACGCCTGGTCGGAATGGGCGCACGGCAGCTTCGCCTCCCCGCTGCAAGCGCCGAGGGCCAGCGCCAGGGCGATCGCAACGGGGAGGGAACGCATTTAGTGTCGGGTCTTCACGCCTTCCGAGATGTCCTCGAGCGTATCACCGACGCGGCTGTCCTTGCCTTCCTTCACCGCGAGGTCGCCGATGGAGATGATCCCCACCAGACGGTCCTTGTCGACCACCGGGAGCCGGCGCACCTGATGCTCGGCCATGAGCTTGGCGGCCTCCTTGGTCGACATGTCGGGCGTGGCGACGACGAGATCGGATGTAAGAACTTCGCGCACCGGCTCGCTCGGCGGGCGGCCGCTGGCTACGGCGCGCACCACGATGTCGCGGTCGGTGATCATGCCGATCAGGCGGCCGTCGTCCTCGACGACGGGGACCGCGCCGGCGTCCTGCTCGCGCATCACCACGGCCGCGGCCTGGATGCTCTCGCCGGGCTTGACGGTGCGCGGGTTCGCCGTCATCACTTCCTTGACGTTCATGGGGGTCTCCTCGGTTAGGGAGAAGGTGTGACCGCGGACTCGGGCGTTCGTTTAACGGCGGACAGCGCCGCCGCGCGCAGGATTTCGTAGGACTTCAGACGGTCCTCGAACCGGAAGAACTCCGAGGCGATGATGAGCTCGTCAGCCTGGGTCGCCTCGACGATCCGCTCCAGGCCCTCGGCCGCACGCCGTGGTCCGCCGACGACCAGCAGTGCCATGCGCGCTGCGACGGCAAGCCGCTCGCCTTCGCTCCAGAGCCGATCCATGTCCTCCACGGGCGGGCGCGTCGGGCCGCGCTGGTTGCGGATCATGCCGAGCCAGCGCTGGTAGAGGCTGGTGGCGAGGAACTCGGCGCGCTCGTCGTCCTCCGCGGCGATGGCGGGAACGCCCACCATCACATAGGGTTCCCCGAGCGCCGCCGACGGACGGAACTCGGCACGATAAATGCGCAGCGCCTCCATCAGGTCGTCGGGTGCGAAGTGCGAGGCGAAGGCGTACGGCCTCCCGATGGCGGCGGCGAAGTGCGCGCTGTAGACGCTCGAGCCCAGGATCCACACCGGGACGTCGAGCCCGGCGCCGGGGATCGCCTTCACCGCCTGGCCCTGCCGGGCGGGAGCGAAGTAGGAAAGCAGCTCGGCGACCTGCTCGTCGAAGTCCTCGCCGCGGCCGCCCGTGTTGCGGCGCAACGCGCGCATCGTGAGCGCGTCCGTGCGGGGCGCTCGCCCGAGGCCGAGGTCGATGCGCCCCGGGTGCAGGGCCTCGAGCGTGCCGATCTGCTCGGCCACGATGAGCGGCGCATGGTTGGGCAGCATGATGCCGCCGGAACCCACGCGAATGGACTTCGTGTGGTCGGCGATGTGGCCCATCAGCACCACCGTCGCGGCGCTGGCGATTCCCTCGAGGTTGTGGTGCTCGGCGATCCAGTAGCGCTTGTATCCCCAGCGATCGGCGTGCTGCGCCAGCTCGCGCGAGTTGTGGAAAGCCTGGGAGATGGTCCCGCCCTGCGGGTACGGCACGAGGTCGAGGATCGAGAGCGGGGTTCTAGCGAGGCTCTTCATGTCGGGTTGGACACTCGCGTCGCTATTCAAATCCATCGACTCGCTTGAACGAGCCCTGCAACACCCGGCCGGTGCGCGCGCGCGCGCCGCGGTAGTGCCCGACCGCGCCGGATTTCACCTCGATCGTGGTGCGCTTGTCACCCCGGCCCACGGCGGCGACCCGGATGCCGCCCACCAACGGTTGCAGGCCCAGCATTCTCTCGCCCTCGTGCAGCTTCATCGCCATCACGCCCTTGCCGCCTCCGGAAAGCTCCTTCACCTCCTCCAGGGGAAAGACGAGAAGGCGGCCCTCGCCGGAGAGCGCGGCGACTTCGCTCGCCGTTTCGGCGATCATCGCCGGCGCCAGCAGGGACTCGCCCTCGTCGATGGACACGAACTGCTTGCCGGCGCGCTGGCGCGTGACGAGGTTGTCGATCCGCGCCCGCAGCGCATTGCCGCTGCTGGTCCCCATGAGTACCGGTGCATCACCCGGCGCCGACAGGAGTCCCACGATCGCCGTGCCCTGGGTATCGGCCAGCGAGCTCACCGGCACGCCATCGCCCTTGCCTCCGGGGAGGTCGGAGGCGCGCAGGTTGAACGCGCGCCCGTTGGCGCCCATCGCGACGATCGGGTGCACGGTGCGTGTCTCGACGATGGCGAGCGGCGCATCACCCTCTTTCCACGTGAACGCCGCGCGGTCGATGCCGTGGCCCGCGCGCGAGCGCAGGAAGCCGTTGCGTGAAAGCAGCACCGTTACCGGCTCATCCGCAACCGCCTCGACCATGGAGACCGTGATGCGCTCGGCCTCCTCGATGAAAGTCCGGCGCTTGTCGCCGAAGCGCTCGGCGTCCGCGCGCACTTCCTGGGCGGCGAGCCTGCGGCGCTCGGCAGGCGAGCCGAGCAGCTTCTTCAAACCCGCCGCCTCCTTCTTCAGCTCCGCCAGCTCGCGCTCGATGCGGATGCCTTCCAGCCGCGCCAGCTGGCGAAGGCGGATTTCCAGGATGTCCTCGGCCTGGCGCTCCGAGAGCGAGAAAGCCTTGACCAGCTCCGGCTTCGGCTCGTCGGCGTTGCGGATCACCTTGATCACCTTGTCGATGCTCAGGAAGGCGATCATCCGGCCGTCGAGGATGTGGATGCGCTCGGCCGCCTCCTCGAAGCGATGCCGCAGCCGCCGCTCGAGGACGTCCAGCCGGAAGCTCACCCATTCGCCGATGGTCTCGGCGAGGCCCATCTGCCGCGGGCGCCCGTCGCGGCCGATGGCCACCAGGTTCAGGGAGACGTTCGACTCCATCGACGTGTGCGCAAGGAAGAACGCCATCAGCTCCTCGGGCTCGACCTTGCCAGTGCGCGGCTCGAACACGAGGCGCACCGGATGCTCGCCATCGGAGTCGTCGCGAATGCTCTCGAGCAGGGCGAGGGCGGCGTTCTTCAGGCTCTGCTGGTCGGGCGTCAGCGACTTCTTGCCGCCCTTGACCTTGGGGCTGGTGAGCTCGTCGATCTCGGCCTGCACCTTCGCGGCGGAGGTGTTGGGCGGGAGCTCCGTGACCGCGATGCGGTACTGCCCGCGCGCGAGCTTCTCCACGCTCCAGCGCGCGCGCACGCGAATGCTCCCGCGCCCCGTCTCGTAGGCTTTCTTGATCTCCTCACGCGACGAGATGATCTGCCCGCCGCCGGGGAAGTCGGGGCCCTTGATGGTCCGAATCACCGGCCGCGCGTCGTCCCCGCCCTCGAGAGTCAGCGCGCAGGCCTCGGCCACTTCCTTCAGGTTGTGGGACGGGATCTCGGTGGCCATGCCGACCGCGATGCCCGAGGAGCCGTTCAGCAGCATTACCGGCAGGCGCGCCGGGAGCAGCCGCGGTTCCTGTTGCGAACCGTCGTAGTTGTCGTTGAAATCCACGGTGCCGCGATCGAGCTCCGAGAGCAGCACGTGCTCGGCGAACGGCGTGAGGCGCACCTCGGTATAGCGATACGCCGCGGGGCTGTCGCCGTCGCGGGAACCGAAGTTACCCTGGCCGTCGATCAATGGGTAGCGCAGTGTGAAATCCTGGGCCATCCGCGCCGCCGCCTCGTAGCCCGCCACGTCGCCGTGCGGATGGTACTTGCCGATCACGTCGCCCACGATGCGCGCGCTCTTCTTGTGCGGCGCATCCGAACGGTTGCCCATCTCGCGCATGGTGAAGAGGATGCGGCGCTGCACCGGCTTCTGCCCGTCCTCGACGGAAGGCAGCGCGCGGCCCTTCACCACGCTCATCGCATAGGCGAGGTAGGCCCTCGAAGCGAATTCCGACAGCGACGGAAAACCCGGGTCGGAATCGACTTTTCCGGGCGGGTTCGCGCCACCGTCGCCACCCCCGGAGAGTCGACTCTGACCCGCGTTCTCGAACAGGTCGCCGGAGAGCTTGTCGCCCTTGCGTGGCTTCTTCGTCTTGGTGGCGTTCACAGGTCGGCCTCGATGGTGTGGCCCTCTTTTTCCATCCACGCGCGGCGTCCGGCAGCCTCGGTCTTGCCCATCAGGAGCTTGAACACGCCCTGGGCGATCTCGCGCTCGGCGTCATCGAGGCGCATCTCGATCAGCCGGCGCGTGTCGGGGTTCATCGTCGTTTCCTTGAGCTGGTCGGGGTTCATCTCGCCCAGGCCCTTGAAGCGGCCCACGTGGATGAAGTTGTCGCGCACGCCCTCGTCGCGCAGCTTCTCCAGGATCTGCGCCCTCTCGCTGTCGTCCAACGCGTAGAGGCGTTTCTCGCCCTTCACCTTTCCGTGCGGCGCGATGCGCAGACTGTAGAGCGGGGCTTGCGCGATGAACACGTGGCCGGTCTCGATCAGCTTCGGGAAATGGCGGTAGAAGAGGGTGAGCAGCAGCGTCTGGATGTGCGCGCCGTCCACGTCGGCGTCCGCCATGATGATGACCTTGCCATAGCGCAGGTTCTCGAGGACGGACTCGGGCGCATCGTGCGCGTGCGGATCGATACCGAGGGCCACGGCGATGTCGTGCACTTCCGTATTGGCGTAGAGCTCCTTCGCATCGACCTCGAAGGTGTTGAGCACCTTGCCCTTCAACGGCAGGATCGCCTGGTACATCCGGTCGCGCCCCTGCTTGGCCGAGCCGCCCGCGGAATCGCCCTCGACCAGGAACACCTCGTTCCTCGTCATGTCCTGCGACTCGCAATCGGTGAGCTTTCCGGGCAGCACCGCCACGCCGGAGCCTTTGCGCTTCTCCACGACCTTGCCCGCCTTCTGGCGCGCGGTGGCGGCGCTGATGGCGAGCTGCGCGATCTTCCTGCCTTCCTCGACATTGGCGTTCAGCCACGCATCGAGCGCATCCTTCACGCGCGATACCATGAGCTTCACCGCCTCGCGCGACGACAGCCGCTCCTTCGTCTGCCCCTGGAACTGCGGGTCGAGGATCCGCGCCGAGAGCACGAAGCGCAGCGGCTTCCACGCGTCCTCGGACTGCAGGCTCACGCCGCGGGTGAGCAGCTCGTGGTGCTCGCAGAATTCCTTGATCGATTCGTACACGGCATTGCGCAGCCCCGCCTCGTGCGTGCCGCCCAGCGCCGTGGGAATCAGGTTGACGAACGACTCGCCCTCGCCGCCCGCCTCGGCCCACGCGAGGGCCCACGCCGCGCCTTCGCCCTGGGCGAACTGCGCGTCGTCCGCGCCCGCATAGGACTCGCCGGCGAAGATCGGGCTCACGTAGCCGTCCCCGCCCTCGAGCCGTTCCTGCAGGTAGGCGGTCAGGCCGCCGGTGTAGAGCCATTCGTTCCTGTTCTTGCCGCTTTCCTCCTGGAGCGTGACCTTGAGTCCGGGGAGCAGCACGGCCTTGGCGCGCAGCACCATCTCGAGGTCGCGCCGCGCGACCTTGGGGGTGTCGAAGTACTTGGGATCGGGCCAGGCGCGCACCAAGGTACCCGTGTCTCTCGGCGCGACCTTGCCGACCTTCTTCAGCTTCTGCACCGTCTCGCCGCCCTCGAAGGCGATCTCATACACGGCGCCCTCCCATTTCACGCGCACCTCGAGGCGCTTGCTGAGCGCGTTGGTGACCGACACACCCACGCCGTGCAAGCCGCCGGAGAAGGCATAGGGACCGCCGCCCTTCTTGTCGAACTTGCCGCCGGCGTGCAGCCGCGTGAAGACGACTTCGACGGTGGGCGCCTTCTCGACCGGATGCGGGCCCACGGGAATGCCGCGGCCGTCGTCCTCCACGCTGATGGAACCGTCGGCATGCATCGTGACGGACACATGCTTCGCGTAGCCCGCGAGCGCTTCATCGGCCGCGTTGTCGATCATCTCCTGCACGATGTGCAGCGGGCTGTCGGTGCGCGTGTACATGCCGGGGCGGGCACGCACGGGCTCGAGGCCCTTGAGCACCTTGATGGATTGCTCGTCGTATTTCATTGCGGGTGAACCGGAAGGGAGAGCTGCGTCGAGGCCCGAGATTCTACGGGAACTCGGTTCCCGTCGTTAGCACGCGACGCAGCTCCTCGCGCTCGGCCTCGCTCAAGCCGGAGCTGAAGTGCAGCGCGGGCCCCACGACCTCGCCGGTTTCGAAGTAGGCCGTGCGGCAGTTAAGGTGCACGAACCCGCCAGGGGCAAACTGACCCTCTTCGTGGAACACGAGGCGGATGCGCCAGCTCCCACGCTCGATCGGCTGGTGGCAGCTGCGGCACTTGGCCTGCCCGCTCGACGCGCGCTCGGCGCCGTCGATGCGTTGAAGGCGCGGGTGCGCAAGGCTTGCGCGCGCTACCCGCTCCAGCTCGGCTCGACCGGGCACGTCCTGCAGCGCCTCTCCGAGGGCCTGAAGCAGAGGTTCCGGCCGCTTGTAGGCGGCGCACGCGGGATGGAACCAGTGCGTGATCTCACCCTCCGCGAAGGGGTTGGGCATGCGCTCGCCGAAACGCAGCTCCGCGCGCTGGATGGTGCGCGCACAACCGCGGCATTTCGAGCGGCCGCTCGTGGCGGATTCGAAGACGTGGGACATGTCGAGGCAGTGACGATAGCATTCCCGAATGGATCGGCCTTCCCTCCGGTGGCTGCCTTTTGCTTGCGCCGTGATTCCGGCGCTAGCGGTCCATGCCGCATGGAGGCTCTCGGTGCAGGCGGGGTACGTCCCGGAGTGCGTCCCGCATTTCGAGGGGTGCACCTCCATCAGCCGCGCCGCGCGGCACGGCGATGGCAACCTGCTCTTCAAGCTGCTCATGCTGCCTTGCGCCGCGCTCCAGGCTCTTCATTGGTGGATGGTGGCGCGTTGGGTGCGTGTCCGGCACCCGGATCCGCGGGCGGGCCGCACGATTCCCGCGTTCGGTCTCGTCGCCGCGTTCGCGCTGACCGCCTACACGGTGGCACTCGGCGCCGACGATGCCTTCTACGGATGGATGCGCCGCTTCGGCATCACGTTCTACTTCGGCGCGACGTTTCTCGCGATCCTGGCGTACCAGCGCCGGCTGCTGCATCTGGGGACCCATCGCGCCATCGTCCGCGCGATGCTCGCGGCGTGCGCGCTCATGCTGGCGCTCGGCGTGGCCAGCACGATCGCCTCGGCCATGGTGGTCGACGCGGAGCTGAAGAACCGGGTGGAAAACGTCCTGGAATGGCAGCTCGGCGCGCTGCTGACACTGTGGTTCCTGCTGAACGCCGCGCTGTGGTGGCGCCCCGAACACGAATCGAACGTGCGACCTGCCCCTTAGGAGGGGAGGGAAGGTGCAATCGTCCGCTACGAGGTGCAACTTAACGCAATGATTCTACGGGAAAGACGGTTGCGGGGCGTTGCGCACGATTGCAGGGTTTTGCATTCGCCCCGCTATTTTCCCGCTACTTTTTAGACGTGCCCCTCTCTCCGCGGCGCGGGTCGGCGGATCGATCGACACTCTGATCATCGGCCGCACGAGCCAAATCCAGATGGGGCGAATTGAGGACTTTGCCCGCAAGCTCGCGCTGCGACTGGCCTCAGCCTCGAGCGCGCGTAGTCGCTTCACATCCGCGGGTTCGAGCTGGCCAAAGCGCTTGCGCCAGCCATACAACGTCTGGTCGCTCACCTTGTACTTCTTGGACAGCTCCGCGACCGTCGTGCGATCGGCGTCGCGAAGCATGCCAACCATTTGTTCCTCGGTGAATCGGCTCTTCTTCATGGGCTCCTCTGGTGAGTCCAGGAGCTATTC
>JBKJYC010000110.1:0-4102 GCA_046715885.1 Usitatibacter sp. | reverse complement strand
CCGGCGGCATCGTGACCACGAATGTCTCCGCGGGCTCCTCGATGATGGGGCTGCTGCTCCAGCCCGACCTGAAGATCGTCGTCACCGCCTCCAACGAGGTCGCAAGCGGCAGCGACGTGGTCCTGGTGCGCTACAACGCCAACGGCACGCTCGACAGCGGCTTCGGCTCGGGCGGCGTCACGACGACGAACATCGGGGAGTTCGACAATGTCGCCGAGCTGGTCCTGCTGCCGAACGGCAAGCTGATCGTGGCCGGCGCCGTGTTCAACGGCAGCATCTACGAGGCGTTCCTGCTGCGCTACAACGCCAACGGGACGCTCGATACTCCCTTCGGCATCAACGGCCATGTCACCGCGGCCATGGAAGCCGGCCATTTCTTCGTCAATGGCGCGGTGCGGCAGCTCGATGGGCGGATCGTCGTCGCCGGCGGGTACCGCGACCAGTTCGGGCTGGCACGCTTCCTCGGCGCGCCCGAGGACGCCCTCGCCGCCGGGGTGGACCAGGACAACGACAGCGTGTCCAACCTGGTCGAACTCCAGGAAGGGCTGAACGCGCTCGTCAAGGACAACGACATCTTCAACGGCGCGCGCCTTTTCGCGATGCAGCAGTACCGCGACTTCCTCGGGCGCGAGGGCGACGCGGCAGGCGTCGCCAACTGGACCAACGCCATCGACACGGGCGCGCAGACGCGCGACCAGGTGATCCTCGGCTTCTTCGATTCCGCCGAGTTCCAGAACGGGCTGCCGCAGATCATCCGGCTCTATTTCGCCTTCTTCGACCGCATCCCCGACTACGCGGGGCTGCTGGGACATGTCGCGCGCTATCGCGCCGGCACGCCCCTGGGTGTGATCGCCAACGACTTCGCGGCTTCACCGGAATTCCAGAACACCTACGGCTCGCTCAACAACGGCCAGTTCGTGGACCTCGTGTACCAGAACGTGCTCGGACGCCCGGCGGATCCGCAGGGCCGGGCCTACTGGGTGGGGCAGCTCGACAGTGGCGCCATGACGCGCGGCGAGGTCATGGTCGGCTTCTCCGAGTCGCAGGAGTATCTCCAGATCATCGCCGGCGAGGTGTTCGTCACCTCCGTCTACGTGGGCATGCTGCGCCGCGCGCCAGACCAGGCCGGGTTCGACAACTGGGTCGCCTACTACGACAGCGGCGCGTCCCGGAACGCCATGATCACCGGTTTCATGGGCTCGCCCGAGTACCGCAACCGCTTCCTCCCGTAGTCCCCAGCCGCCGCGCCTCGATGTGTAGTTCTTTCGGCGCATAGGCGTCGGCGGCGACCGTCACGGTCCTCCTTATATCGTTGTCGCCACGAACCTTGTCAGGCGGCGACGCCGATATTCCCGAACCCAATTGGAGCACCGTCATGCGTGACATTCTCAAGCCCCTCCGCACCTCCCTTTTCCTGGTCGGTTTCCTGGCCGGCGCGCTCGCCGTGCCGGCATTCGCCGCGGGGCCGCAGCTGGTCGTCCCGCTCGAGAAGGCCACCAAGGTCCCGAAGGCCGCCGGCATGTCCTCGGGCATCGCCGTACGGTTCAACGCCGCCCAGGTGATCGGCATGGGCGCGGGCGAGGTGGAGTTCACGACGCCGGGCGCCGCCAAGCACACCTATGTCCTCGACCTGCAGCAAGCGCACGGCGGGGGCATCACTTCCTGGGTCGGGAAGCACAAGACCGCGGGCACCGCGCATCGGGCGATCATCACCTCGGGCCCCGCGGGCACGTTCGGCTCCATTTCCACGCCCGACGGCGAGTTCCGCCTGGTCCCGGGCGCCGGCCACGATTGGCTGGTGGACATGACCGCCGAGCAGGTCAACCTGCCGCTCACCAACCTCTCGGCACGCCACGAGATGCTGCCGCCGGCGGGCGCGAAGTCCTCCGCCCGCTCCGCCTCCCCGGAGACGATGGCACTCATGCCCGGCGTGAACAGCGTCGCCGTGCCCAAGGCCACGCCGACCCCGCAGTACGTGGTGGACCTGATGTTCGTCTACTCGCGCGGCCTCGCCGAGAAGCTCGGTGCGAACCTGATGACGCGCCTGCAATTCCTGGTCACGCGCTCCAATACCGCATTCGCGGACAGCGAAGTGGCGATTACGCTGCGTCTCGTGAATGCGATGCTGGTCGATTTTCCCGACGGCAGCGAGGACACCAGCGCGCTCGAAGCCATCACTCCGGGCACGGCGAGCTTCAACGCCGCCGTCTTCGGCAACGTGGAAGCCGCGCGCACGCAGTACGGCGCCGACATGGTGGCCCTCGTGCGCGATGGAGCCGACTTCGGCGGCAACGGCGCCGCGTGGGTCGGTTCCGCGACGCCGAACGCGAACTTCATGTTCACCGTCACCTCGGGCTGCGTCGTCGGCTGCGAGTGGATCTTCATCCACCAGCTCGGCCACAACATGGGCAGCAAGCACGACCGCCCGAACACGGCGTTCGAGGCAGGCGGCACCTCCACGTACCCCGAGGGTGCGTATCCGTACTCGTACGGCCATTTCTCGTGCACCGGCGGCACCTTGACGTGCAACCCGCAGCTGCCGAACGGGACCTCGGGCGCGTGCCCGGCGGGTGTTCGTCCGGAGTGCTCGAATGCTTCCGGCAGCTGGGCCACCATCATGGGACTGTTCAACAACAGCTCCACGAAGGTCTACAAGTTCTCCAATCCGTCGGTCACCTGCAATGCGGGCGGTCCGGCGCTGCCGTGCGGCGTAGCTTCGGGAACCAACTCGGCCGACGACGCGCGTTCGATGAACAACAGCCGCGCCGCGATCTCCGCGCTCAAGGCCACCGTCGTGCCCGCGGGGCAGCCGGGATCGGTGCAGTTCACCGCCACCGCATTTAGCGCGCTCGAAACTGGCGGCAACCTCACGCTCACGGTCGGACGCATCGGCGGCAGCACGGGCGCCATCCAGGTGCAGTACGCGACCTCCAACGGCACCGCGACCTCGGGCTCCGACTACACGAGCACGACCGGCACGCTGTCCTGGGGCACGGGCGACATCACGAACAAGACGATCACGGTCCCCATCGCCAACAATGCGGCAGTGGAAGGCAACGAGTACTTCACCGTCACCCTGTCCAACGCCACGGGTGCGACCGGCGTCTTCATCGGTTACCCGAGCGCTGTCACGGCGACGATCCTCGAGCCCTTCCCCGCCGGCGGCACGATGCCGAGCGGCTTCACGACGGGCGGCACGGGCGGCGCCTGGACCGTGGCTTCCGACCAGGCTTTCGAGGGTACGCAGAGCCTTCGCTCCGCGCAGGCACTCTCTCCCGAAGGCCAGCCGACCAACCGGCTCAATTCGGACCTCAACTACATGGCCAACTTCCAGGCCGGGTCGGTGACGTTCGCCTACCGGGTCTCCAGCTTCGTGAATGCCGGCGTCTTCCAGTTCCTCGTGGACGGCAATGTCGTGGTCTCGGCCACCGGCGAGTCCGGGCCCAACGGCCAGCCCGGATGGAGGCTCGTCACGGTGCCTTTGACGGCGGGCACGCACGCGCTGACCTGGCGCTTCTCGAACGACATCTCCGCGGGCACGCCGTGCAACAGCCCGCAGTGGAACCCGCCGGCACCGGGAGGCGCAAATTGCGCTGACCGCGCCTGGATTGACGCGCTGTCCCTGCCCGCGAACACGGTGGTGGTGCTGGATCCGAACGCCGACCAGGACAACGACGGCGTGCCCAACGGCATCGAGCCGGGCGAAGGCCTGAACCCGATGGTGAAGGACAACGACATCTTCACGCGCGCCCGCCTCTTCGCGATGCAGCAGTACCGCGACTTCCTCGGACGCGAGGGCGATGCCGCCGGCGTGAACAACTGGACCAACCAGATCAACGCCGGGGCGATGACGCGCTCGCAGGTGATCGAGGGCTTCTTCAACTCCCAGGAGTTCCAGAACGGCCTGCCCCAGTGCTCGCGCCTGTACTTCTCGTTCTTCAACCGCATCCCGGACTACGGCGGCCTCATGGCGCACGTCGCGCGCTACCGTTCCGGCGTCTCCCTGAACGTGATCGCGCAGGACTTCGCCAGCTCCCAGGAGTTCACCAACACCTACGGCGCGCTCGACAACGGCCAGTACGTGGACCTGGTCTACCAGAAC
>JBKJYC010000109.1:0-4211 GCA_046715885.1 Usitatibacter sp. | reverse complement strand
CCCAAGGTCACTCCCCAGCTTGTCTCGCGCATCAGCGCCGAGCTCGCCAAGCTCGCGCCGACGAGCCCGATGGAGGAAATCCGCCAGCAGAACGTCGCGCTCCTCAGTGCACTCGACGAGCTCCAGTCGCGGCAGCTGGAGCTGGACCGGATGTATCGAGAGGTGGCTGACGCCAACCGGCGGATGACGGACGCCAACACACAGCTCGGGGACAAGGCCGATGCCCTCGAGCGCACTGCTGCTTCGGAGCGGGCCGCGCGCTCCGAAGCCGAGGCAGCCGTAGCAACGCGGGAGGCGTTGCTCGCGGTCGTTTCGCACGACCTGCGAAACCCGCTCGGCGTCATTGTCAACAGCGCTGCTCTCCTCCAGCGGACGACCATCGACGGCAACGAGGGAGAACGCGTCCACAAGTTGGCTCAGACCATCCTGCGTTCCGCCGACCGGATGAACCGTCTCATCGCGGACCTCCTCGACCTCGCGCAAATCCAGGCCGGAAAGTTGACTGTCGAGCAGGAGCCCCAGGACGTGGAGGGGCTCATCCGTGACTGCGTCGAGATGCTGAGACCGCTCGCGGCCACGAGGGACCTGAAGGGCATGACGAGCGCAGGTCTTCACGTGCGTTGTGACCGCGAGCGGGTGCTCCAGATCCTTTCGAACCTCGTCGGCAATGCAATCAAGTTCACGCCCGAAGGAGGGTCCATCTCCATCGAAGCCCAGACTACCGGGAACGAGGCGCGGTTCTTGGTGCGCGATACCGGGCAGGGAATCTCGGAAGAGGAATTGCCGCACATCTTCGACCGCTTCTGGCAGGGCCGAATGAAGAATCACGCAGGGATTGGCCTGGGCCTGAGCATCGTGAAGGGGCTGGTGGAGGCCCACGGCGGGCGCCTTTGGGTAGAGAGCAAGCTCGGCGCGGGGACGACTTTCTTCTTCACCCTCTCGCTCGCGCCTCGTCCGGGAGAGCCGTCCCTAAGGACGGCAACGCACGTCCCCGGGAATTGATCAGACCCTCCCTAAGCGGGCCGGCGCTCGAGGAGCGCCTGGGCGAGCGTTCCGCTGTCGACGTGCTCGAGCTCGCCGCCCACCGGCAGCCCGCGCGCGATGCGCGTCACCGTGACGCCCTTGCCGGCCAGCAACTCGCTCACGTAATGCGCCGTCGCTTCGCCTTCCACCGTGAAGTTGGTCGCCAGGATCACTTCGCGGACCACCGCGTCGCTCGCGCGCTTGATCAGCCGGTCCAAGTGGATCTCCCGCGGGCCGATGCCGTCCAGCGGCGACAAGCGTCCCATCAGCACGAAGTAGAGCCCGGGATAGCTCTGGGTCTGCTCCATCATGAGCAAGTCGCCGGGTGACTCGACCACGCACAGCAGCGCCGCGTCGCGCCGCGGCGAAGCACAAAGCACGCAGACCTCGGACTCGGTAAATGTATTGCACTTGGCGCAATGCTGGATGCGCCCCAGCGCCTGCGTGAGCCCATCGGCGAGGCGCCTGGCGCCCTCGTGGTCGCGCTGCAGCAGGTGATAGGCCATGCGCTGCGCCGACTTCGGCCCCACGCCCGGCAGGCAACGCAGCGCGCGAATCAGCTCCTCCAGGGACGAAGGGTTTTCCATCGAGCCGGCGCGGCGCTCAGAAGCCCGGCAGCTTCATGCCCGGCGGGAGGTTCAGGCCGGAGGTGAAGCCCTGCATCTTCGCCTGCGCCGTGGCTTCGGCCTTCGCCACCGCGTCGTTCACCGCGGCCATGACGAGGTCCTCCAGCATGTCCTTGTCCTCACCGACCAGGCTGGCATCGATGCTCACCTTCTTCACCACGTTCTTGCAGGTCAGGGTGACTTTGACGAGGCCGGCGCCCGACTGGCCCTCGACCTCGATCGACTTCAGCTCTTCCTGCATGCGCTGCATGTTCTCCTGCATCTGCTGCGCCTGCTTCATCAGCGCGCCGAGACCGCCTTTGCCCATCATGGATCGAGCTCCTCAGGGTTTGCCGTTGCCGCCGTCGCCCGGCGGACGGATGGATGATTGCACCACCTCCGCGCCGAAATCGCGCACGAGGCTGCGGACGAAAGGATCGTCCTCGATGGCCGCGGCCGCGGTGGCCTGGCGCTGATCGCTCTCACGCGCGCGCGCCGCCGCGAGGCTGACGCCATTGGTGGCGCCCGTCTTCACCGAAAGCCGGAAGCCGTCGCCGAAATGCGGCGCCAGCTCGGAACGCAGCTTGTCCAGGTAATTCTTCTCGGCATAGGCGCGATGCGCGTCGGGAACCACGAGCTCCAGGTGGTTGTTCCTGAACGATCCCAGTTCCGCGTAGCGCGCCAGCAGGCCCGCCATGCCGGTGAGGTTGAGTCGCGTCACCAGGCCCGGCCAGTCTCCGTCGAAACTGGCCTTTGTCATGGGTGCTGTCGCGGCCTGGGACACGTTTTCTGGCTCCCCGGCGGACACCGCGCGCACGGGCGCCGCATCGACTGCGAAGCTGAGCATTCGCAGTACGGCCATGCTGAAGCCGGCGAGCTCGTCGGGTGCCAGCGCCAGGTCGCGGCGCCCGAGAAGCGCGATCTGGTACATCACTTGCACACGGCTGCCCTCGAGGCGAGCGGCCATTGCCAGCAAGCGCTCGCGGTCCGGCTCGTCGGCGGGCGGCTCGATGCCAGCCTGCGCGAGTGCCACGCGGTGGAGCAGGCTGGCGAGATCCTCCAGCGCGGCGTCGAAGGAAATGCTGCGCTCCGAGATCCGCTCCGTCTCGCCAATCGCACCCTTGCCGTCGCCCTCCACGATGCGCTCGAGAAGCGGCCACACCAGGTCCGCGCCCACCGAGCCCAGCATGTCGGCCACGTGCGCCGCTGCGACCTTGCCCCCGCCATGGGCGATCGCCTGGTCGAGCAGGCTCAGGCTGTCGCGCACGCTGCCCGCCGCCGCCTTCGACAACTGGACCAGCGCGGCCTCGTCATACGCGACGTTCTCGGCGTCCAGCACGCGTTTCAAGTGGCCGGCAATCATCGGCGGCGGCAGCGGCTTCAGGTTGAACTGCAGGCAGCGGGACAGCACCGTCACCGGCAAGCGCTGCGGATCGGTCGTGGCGAGAATGAACTTCACGTGCTCGGGCGGCTCCTCGAGCGTCTTCAGCATCGAGTTGAACGCCGGCTTCGAGAGCATGTGCACTTCGTCGATGATGTAGACCTTGAAGCGGCCGCTGGACGGCATGTATTGCGCGGTTTCGAGCAGCTCGCGCATCTCGTCGACCTTGGTGTTGGTCGCCGCATCGACCTCGAGCAGGTCAATGAATCGCCCGGCATCGATGTCGGTGCACGCGCGGCACTTGCCGCACGGCTTCGAGGTGATGCCGGTCTCGCAGTTCAGCGCCTTGGCGAGGATGCGCGCGAGCGTGGTCTTGCCGACGCCGCGCGTGCCGGTGAAGAGGTACGCATGGTGCAGCCGCTTCGAGTCGAGCGCGTTCGCGAGCGCGGTGACCACGTGCGTCTGGCCGACGAGCTCCCCGAAGGCCCGGGGGCGCCATTTGCGGGCGAGGACTTGGTAGCTCATCGGCAGGATTGAATTCGGGAAGGCGAGCCAAACACACCCGGCACTTGAGGAAATCGACTATGGCTGCTTCGTTCCCGACCTGACCAGGTTCGCCGCCCCTCAATGCGGGGAGGCCCGCCGGCGGGAATTATCTCACAGGGTTCAGGGCTCCAACGAGCAGGTGCGAAATCCGGCGAACGCGTCGCCGCGATCAGCCTGGTAGAAGTTGCGCCAGCGGTTGTGCACGAGGCGGCTGCGGGTTGCGAACGAACCTCCGCGCAGCACCTGGTGCGTGTGGAACCAGGGTTCGGAGTATTCCCGGTACGGACCGGCCTGGAACCCGGGATAAGGCGCGAACGGCGTTGCCGTCCACTCCCAGACACCTCCCAGCATCTGCCGCAGCCGTCCGGCGGGATGCGCGGGATCCTCGAGCATCGCTGACGGGCCGCGAAAGCGATAGTCGAGCGCGTCAGGCGCGTGCGCGGGCTCGTCGCCCCAAGGGAAACGCCGGTCGGTGCCGCCACGCGCCGCGAACTCCCATTCGGACTCCGTCGGCAGCCGCCGCCCCACCCAACGGCAGAAGGCCTGGGCTTCGTGAAGTGTCACGTGCACCATCGGAGCGCCTTCCTCGAGCGGAAACCACGCGGCGTTCCTCCTCACGAGCCATCCATTCTCGTCACGCTTCCAGTAGCGTGGCG
>JBKJYC010000108.1:0-5970 GCA_046715885.1 Usitatibacter sp. | reverse complement strand
GTTCAAGGGAAAGGGTGACGGGCCAGGCGTACGTGCCGGGAGCAGTCCCCGGCGCCAGGCGCAGACGATACTCGACGGGATAGGGCGCCGGACGCGGTTTGCCGACCATCGAAGGCATCTGGATTCGCGCGCCGTCCGAGCCGACGCGCACGGATTCGACCAGACCTTCCATCTCGGCCTCGACTACGGGCCCCAGCGCGAGCTGCGCGCGGACTTGGTACCCGTGGCGGCTGGTACTGAGCAACTCGACAAGGGCCCGGGCCACCACAAAGCCCTGGGCGAGGTCCCGAGGGGTGACTTCGAGATTTTGCGGTTGGTGCAGCACCCGCATCTGGAGGACGAGGGGAATCTGGATCGCCAGGCGCATCGCGGCGTTCGCCTTGGGAGCCGTCCCCGAGCGGTCCTGCGAGGCGTGCGCGCCTGCGGCGGCGAGTAGCGCGAGGGCAAGGGCGAGGGCTCGGGTCTTCATGATGCCTAGAAGGCCTGACGCCGGATGGTTTTGGTCACCGCGCGCCCATCCACCGAAAGGCTCATGGTGGCGGTACCGCCGTGGCCGAACTCGAGGCGAATCGTGCCCACCGGGGCGAGCGAGACGCGCCTCGGGTCGTAGGCGGTCTCGGAGCCAGGGCCGCTGGTGCGGTAGAGCGTGCCCTCGAGGGCGAAGGCGGTCGTCCACTTCGCCTCGGGCATCACCAGCCAGGTGGGCTTGCCGTCGCGGTCGTAGGCGTAGTAGGTGACGAAGACGGCGTTGTTGGCATGTTGCTGGACCGAGACGCCCCAGCCCGATTCCTGCGGGTTCCACCACATGTCGGTGTAGTCCTCGAGCGGCGCCGGGCCCGCGGCGAGCCAGGTGCGCAGCTTCGGGGTCTCGATGTCGATGCGCGAGTAGTAGTCGCGGTTGGCGGGGTCGGTCACGCGCCCGGACGATTCGCACGAGGCGCTGCCGCCCTTGAGACCGCCGCGCAGCAGGTATTCGCCGTCGGAAAGCGAGAAGATGCCCGAGCCGGAGCTGCCCTTCTCCGTGGTGCCCGCAACCCAGGCCGCGGTCGAATACGAATTGCCCCCGGTGGCGGCGGTGGCCTCGAGGGCCTGGCCGATGGCGACCTTCTTCGTCTCGCCGCCCGGATGATGGATGCCGACCAGCGCGGTGCCCGGGGTGAGCGCGGCGGTGTCCCAACCCGCGAACCAAGCGCCCTCGGGCGCGCGCTCCGAGAGGCGCACCAACGCGGCGTCGGTGGCGCTGTTCGCGTAGAGCAGCATCGCGCCCCCGGAGAGCTGGCGGTAGTCGCTCGTGCTCTTGCTGGCGCATGCGGCGGCGTCGAAGAACCAGAAGGTGTTCAGCGTCGCGGCCGCGGCCTGCGAGCCGATGCAATGCGCCGCCGTGTAGATGTAGGGGACCTGCGTGGAGCGGTCGCCGTCGTTCATGAGCGTTCCGCTGCAGAGATAGGTGACGCCGTTCTCGGTGAAGACGAGCTTGGCCACCGAGCGCGCGGCGTTGGCGAGCGCGGTGTTGGCGCCCGAGTAGCACGCGACGTCCTCGTGGCACGTACCTGCCGCCTTGAAGAGGGTGGACGGCTTGGCCGCCAGGTGCGAGAGCGTTTCCACGGTGAAGCGCGCGCCGGAGGCCTCGGCGTTCGCGGGGATCCACAGCTCGATGCTCTGCGTTTCGCCTTCGGTCACCGGCGTCCAGTAGACGCCCTGCTCGGCGGTGGCGGCGACCGCAACGGCACCCGCGATCGGCCCGAGGGTCCTGCCACTCGTGCCCCGAAAGCGGATCTCTGCGCCCGCGGGCAGGGTCTTGGCGCGCAACCCCAGCCGCAGCGATTCGGCGCCCGGCGAGGTGATCTCGATGCGCGTCGCGAGGCCGCCGGCGGCCGCGGTCCATTTCGCAGCGTTGGGCGAGCCTTCGGATACCAGCGTCTCGGCGGCAACCTGCCGGGCGGCACCCACGGCGACGCGCTTCTCGTCATCGGCGGCGCCGGCATTGAGGCGCTCGCGCACGGAGGCGTCGAGCGCGCTGAGGCGAACGCGGCTCGCGGCGGGCGCAGCGCCGGGGTGGCGGAAGGACGTCTCGCGGAGGGTCTTGGGTTCCGCGGCGGCTGCTTCCCCGGCGATTCGCGCCGGGCTGGAATGTGCGGGCGCGGAGGCGGCAACCAGGAGCAGGGCGACGGCGAGTAGGGATTTCATGCCCCTGTCATCGGCACGCCGCGCGCCGCCTGAGCCTCGATCCCGCGTCGGAAAACTTCCTACACGCTCCCGGAGGAGACGGATGTGAGGCAGTAGCCGCGCCCGTAATGAGCGCGAAGGCGGTAGCCGTTCGCAGGTTCGAGGACGAGCTTGCGCCGCAGGCTGCTCACGTGCGCGTCGAGGGTGCGCGAGGCGGCGTGGGGAACCTGTCCCCAGACCTGCTCGGCGATCTCGCTGCGCCCGACGCTGTGGCCCAGCCGGCGGAAGAGGAAGAGCGCCAGCTCGAACTCGCGCGAAGTGAGCATTACCGGGCGTCCGTGCAGCAGCGCCTCGCGCGTATCGGCGCGGAATTCGTAGGGCGGGGCGGCCAGCTTCAGCGAGGGCGCATCGAGCCGCGCACGGTGCGCGAGGATCTGGAGGCGCAGGGCCAACTCCTCGGGACAGCAGGGCTCGAGCACGAAGTCATCGGCTTGCAGCGCGGCCAGGGCTTGCGCGTCCTCGAGGCCCGCGATCGCCAGCAGCGACGCGCCCGAGGAGCGCAGAGACGCGATCTCGCGCCGCGGCTCGTGCCGGGCGAGCGCGCCCGCGGAGCTGGCGATGAGCTCGAAGTGGCGTGCGTCGGGCGCGGCGACCAGTCCGTGGAGGCTTTCGAAAACGCTCACCGCGTGGCCGTCGAAGCGCAGCATCTCGGCGAGCCGCTCGGCCTGCGTGGCATGGGTGTGGTGCAACGCGATTCGCATGGTGGCTTCCGAGGGTTGGGGAGACTCCCCACCCTATCGGCCGGGCGCCGGCGAACTTGAGGCCCTACATGTAAAATGTTACCAAGACCCTTGAAAACAGGGCAAAATCTACTTTCAAAAAGATTTTTAAAACGCAGTTTCGGGGAGGGGCCCCGGCGATGCTGATCGAAAACAGCACGTTGCAGGGAAACGAGACCTGTCGCCGCCTGGTGGCCGCGGCCAGCGAGGAATTCGCCCAGCACGGGTTCGCCGGTGCTCGGGTGCGCAGCATCGTCGATGCCGCGCGAGTCAACCTGGCCTCGGTGAATTACTACTTCGGTGGCAAGGAAGGCCTCTACCGCGCCACCCTCGGCTTCCTCGCCGGCCAGGCCCTGGCCGGCTTCAGCGAACGCCGGGGACAGTCCCCGCAAAAACGCCTGCAACGGCTGGTGTACGCCCTGATCGCAGGGCCCGCGGACGCGAGGAGCGCCCCGCCCCTGGGCCGCATCATCGCCCACGAGGCGATGCATCCCACGCCCCAGCTCGATCGCCTCGTCGAGGAAATGACGCGCCCGCAACTCGAGCGCCTGCGCTCGGTCGTGCGTGCGCTCGCGGGGCCGGCGGTACCGGAAGCCGAAGTCACGGTTGCCGCGCTGGGGGTTGCCGGGCAGTGCCTCCTGTACTTCTTCGGCCGCCCCGCGATCGACCGCGTTTTCCCCGGCGCCCTCGCGGGCCCACATCCCACCCGGCGTCTTGCGCGCCAGATCACCGATTTCTCGCTTGCGGGCATTGCTCGGCTGGCCGCTCGTTACGCGCCGGCCGCTCCCGCAACCCAGCGAGTGCACCGTGCGAACCCACCCGCCGCCGCGCCAGCGCGTGCCAAGAAGGGGGGATCGACGGGTCATTGAGCGTGAGGCCGCTCGGCGTCCCGTTTTCCGGCATTTGTGACGGCCCCCCAGTTTCGACGGGGGTTCCTGGCTTACGACCGTAACCTTCGGTAAGCGTTTGATTCGTTGCGGTTTACAAATCGGTCCCCGATGGCGGGTGAGGGGCGGGAACCGGGGTTCCAGAGCGCGTGGATTCTACCTTCAAGCTGTTGATCTAACACGAAAAAAATATTGATTCCTGCTGGAATTGCATCTGTAAGGTCGTTTTACGTTCCACAGTGACTTGCTTCATAAGGTTCTCGGGGGTGCCAGAGGACAATTCGGACCGTAGAACCGGGATCAGGCCCGGATAACGAAAAAGGGAGTGACCCATGAAAGCATTCGCAACCCGTTCCGGCGCGGCGCTGCTCGCGCTCGCGGCCATTTCGCTGGCCGCCGCCGTCCCTGCGCTGGCCCAGCAAGCCGCGCCCCAGCCCCTCGAATCGAAGATCGAGCAGCGCAAGGTCGTGCGCGCCGCCGACGGCGCCGAGTCGCTGGTCCCCGCCGATGGCGTGAGGCCCGGCGACGTGATCGAGTACACCGCCACCTATCGCAACACCGGAAAGCAGGCCCTCTCGAAGGTCGAGGCCACGCTGCCGATCCCCGCCGAAACCGAATTCCTGCCCGGCAGCGCCCGGCCCGCGAGCGTGCGGGCGAGCGCGGACGGCCGCACCTACGGCGAGCTTCCGCTCAAGCGCACGGTGAAGCGCAACGGCGTGGACGTCGAGGAGCCCGTGCCCCTGCGCGAATACCGCTTCCTGCGCTGGTTCGCGGCCGACCTGGCCAGTGAGAAGGCCCTCACCTACACCGCACGAGTTCGCGTCATCGATAACCGCAACACGAAGTGAATCGCAAGCCTCAACGAAGTAACGATCTCAACAAAGGGAGAATCAAAATGAATACGACCACGAAAGCGGCGCGACCGGTCTCCGACCGGAAGCAGGCGATCGTCGCGTTGTTCGTCCTCGTCGCCGGCCTGATGTTCTGGCTGATGTCGGGTGCGGCCTATGCGGCCCCGCCGGCCGGCACGGTGATCGGCAACCAGGCGACGGCGACGTACAACGACGCGGGCGGCACGCCGCGCGTGGCGACGTCCAACCTGGTGCAGGTCACGGTCTCGCAGGTGAAGAGCTTCACGCTCACCGCCAACGGCGCGCAGACCGCGTCCTCGGGACAGACCGTGTACTACCCGCACACGATCACCAACACGGGCAACGGTCCCGACACGTACGCGCTCAACGCCCCGACCACGGGCGGTGCCTTCGCCCACACGGGCCTCGTGTACTACGTCGACTCCGACGGCAACGGCGTTCCGGACAACTTCGTCGCCATCAACACCTCGGGCGCCATCGCGATGAACGGGATCTTCCGTTTCGTGGTCGCGGCCACGGTGCCGGGCAGCGCCACCAACGGTCAGACGGGAACGGTCATCGTGTCGGTCACCGACACCGCCGCCCCGGCGAACACGCTTTCCAACACCGACACGACGACAGTCGCAAACTCGTCGATCACGGTGACCAAGGCGCTCTCGCAGATCAGCGGTGCCTCGCCGAACGCGGGCCCGATCACGGTGACCCTGTCGTACACCAACACCGGAAGCGCTGCGGCCACCAACGTGGAGCTGCGTGACGTGATCCCGGCGGGCATGACCTACATCGCCAACAGCGGCCGCTGGAGCGTCACCGGTGCCACCGTCCTCACGGACGCGAACGCCGCGGACAACCAGGGCGGCGTCGTCTACGACTTCAACGTGAGCGCGGCCAACCGCGTGACCGCGGTGATCGGGACGGTTGCGGCAGGCTTCTCCGGCAACCTCACCTTTCAAGTGTCGATCAATGCCGGTCTCGCGCCGGGCTTCGTCAACAACACGGCGCAGTACCAGACCACCACCCAGGCGCTCACCAGCACCAACACGGCGAGCTACCAGGTGGTGCAAACGGCCGGCGTCGTGGCGAACGGCTCCACCGCCGACAGCACCAACGGCAGCGGCGAGCCGGTCACGGTCGCCTCGGCGGCCGCGGGCTCCCTGGTCACGTTCACCAACGTGATCTGGAACACCGGTAACGCCGCCGACACGTTCGTGATCTCGCTCTCGGGCACGGGCACCTGGCCGGTGGGTTCGACCTTCACGCTCTACC
>JBKJYC010000107.1:0-10302 GCA_046715885.1 Usitatibacter sp. | reverse complement strand
ACGTGTACGAGAGCTGGCAGTACAAGGAGATGTCCACGGGCGTGATCGTCATGCCCATCTGGATACCGCAGCTCTCGTTCGCCGTGGGCGCGGTGCTCCTGTTCGTGGCAGTGATCGACCAGCTGGTGGTGGTGCTGCGCGGCGCGAAGCCGGTGTACGTGCTCGCCGTCGAGGAGCGGCACGCGCGCGGCGATTTCAGCGAGGACCTCTAACGCCATGGGGCTGATCGAGATCGCCGCGTTCCTGCTCTTCGTGATGCTGCTGCTCCTCGCGGGCGGGGTGTGGATCGCGATGACGCTCGCCATCGTGGGCTTCGTGGGCCTCGCGTTCTTCACCGGGACGCCGCCGGGGAAGAACCTCTTCACCGCCTTCTGGGGCTCGGGCGCGTCGTGGACGCTGGCGGCGCTGCCGATGTTCATCTGGATGGGCGAGATCCTGTTCCGCACGCGGCTCTCGCGCGAGATGTTCGACGGCCTGGCGCCGTGGCTGAACCGGGTGCCGGGGCGGCTCATGCACGTGAACATCCTCGGCTGCGGGCTCTTCGGGTCGGTCTCGGGATCCTCGGCGGCGACCTGCGCCACGATCTCGAAGGTCGCCCTGCCCGAGCTCCTGAAGCGCGGCTACGACGAGAAGGTGGCCCTGGGCTCGCTCGCCACCGCCGGGACGCTCGGCATCCTCATCCCGCCCTCGATCACGATGGTGGTCTACGCGGTCGCCGCCGAGGCCTCGATCATTCGCGTGTTCCTCGCCGGCTTCATCCCCGGCGTGATCCTGATGATGCTGTTCTCGGGATACATCGTCGCGTGGGCCCTGGCGAACCCCGACAAGACGCCACCGCCCGGCCCCGACATGAGCTTCATGCAGAAGGTGCGCGCCTCCGGAAACCTGATTCCGGTGACGCTGCTGATCGTCTTCATCATCTGGGTTCTGGTGAAGGGCATCGCGAGTGCCACCGAATGCGCGGCCTATGGCGTGCTCGGCTCGCTGGCCATCGCGTGGTGGAGCGGCTCGCTCGACTGGCGGAACTTCCGCGACTCCCTGCTATCCGCAACGCGCGTGTCCTGCATGATCATGTTCATCCTCGCGGGCGCCTCGTATCTCAGCCTCGCGATGGGTTTCACCGGCATCCCGCGCGCGCTCGCGGAATGGGTGGCCTCGCTCGGCTTGAGTCCGTTCGCGCTGATCGCTGCTCTCGCCGTCTTCTACATCGTGCTCGGCATGGCGCTGGACGGCATCTCGATGATCGTGCTCACGGCCGCCGTGGTGCTGCCGATGATCCAGAAGGCGGGCTTCGACCTGGTGTGGTTCGGCATCTTCATCGTGCTGATGGTCGAGATCGCGGAGGTCACCCCACCCGTGGGATTCAACCTCTTCGTCCTGCAGAACATGACCGGCAAGGACTCCAATTACATCGCCAAGGCCTCGCTGCCCTTCTTCGCGATGCTGGTCGTCACCATCGCGATCATCACCGCCTTTCCGCAGGTCGTCACCTGGCTGCCGGACCTCGTCATGGGAGCCGAGAAGAAATAGATGGGGTCAGATAAGGGTCAGAGTCGACGCTGCCCCCGATCTGACCCTGATATGACCCTATGTGCCTGATCGCCCTCGCCTGGCAGGCTGATCCCCGATTCGCGCTCGTGGTCGCGGCGAACCGCGACGAGTGGCGCGAGCGGCCCACGCAAGCCGCCGGCTGGTGGGAGGACCACCCGGAGATCCTGGCCGGCCGCGATCTGCGGGCAGGCGGCACGTGGATGGGCATCACGAGGAGCGGGCGATTCGCCGCCGTGACGAATTTCCGCGACCCTTCCGACAAGCGTTCGACGGCGCTCTCCCGCGGCACGCTGGTCGCCGACTTCCTGCTGGGTGGCGACACGCCGGAGACGTTCCTCGCGGACCTCGCGGAGCGCGCGCCGCTCTTCAACGGCTTCAACCTCATCGTCGGCGACGGCCGCGCCCTGTTCTACTTCGGCAGCCGCGAACCCACGCCGCGGCGGATCGCGCCCGGTGTGCACGGCCTGTCGAATCACCTCCTCGATGAGCCATGGGCCAAGGTGGTTCGCGGAAGGAAGGCGATGGAAGCCGCGCTGGCCCTCTCCGATCCCGCACCGCTGCTCTTCGCCATGCTCTCGGATACGCGCGGCGCCGAGGACTCGGAACTCCCCGATACCGGCGTGGGCATCGCGTGGGAGCGGCGCCTCTCCCCGCCCCTCATCACCGGCGCGGACTACGGCTCGCGCGCCTCTACCGTGCTCTGCGTTGCCGCGGATGGCGGCGCGCGCCTCGTGGAGCGCACGCGCGCCGCCGACGGCTCGGTCACCGAAGCGCGCAACTTCGATTTCCGGATTCCGCGCTGAGTCGCCGCGCCGGAATGGCGCCGATGTGGAAGTCCACGATGCGGCCGCCGCGGCCTCAAGCTTTCCTTCTCGCCGACCGAGCACAACGACGCCCGCCACGTCGAGATCACGATGATCGGCCGCGAGGGCCGGCTGGTCCGCTAGCGCGCATCATGGCTCGACATTCCGGACTCCAGGGGGAGCGGCATGGATGCCGAAAGGACCGTCAAGAATCCGCACATCCAGATCGTCGACGACCACCTGGAAAGCGGGGATCCGCCCGACACGAAAGCCGCCTACGACGTCCTGCTCGGCAAGGGCCGCTCGCCAGGCAAAGCGAAGCAACTGATCGCCACCGTCGTGCGCGCGGAAATGCAGCAGATGATCACCGCGGGCCGCGACTTCGACAAGGCGCGCTACGCCGCGGCCCTCGGCAGGCTGCTCGCCTCGGAGAAGTAGTCTTCCACCGCCGGCGGCGCAGCTGGATCTACGACGTGCGCTTCGGCGATGGCCCCGCGCCCGCCTAGCCCTTCGCGCCTTTCGCCTTCGCCACTTCCGCGGCCAGCTCCGCGCCGCTCTTGTAGTGCGGCACGCGGGCGAAAGTGGTGCGCTTGGTGCGCTGCCAGAATGCGTTCGAGCCCTGGACCTCCCCGGCCCAGTACTTGTTCGCGAGCGCCATGTTCTCCCTGGGATGCAGCATGAACGCGTCCATCGACCCCTGGCCCCCGAAAATGTAGAGCTTGCCGTCGATCATCTGCCAGTTGTCCGCGTTGCCACCCCACGGCACCCCGTACGCGATGCCGTTGGCGCAATAGCCGCCGAACTGGGGCATGTACTTCTCCGGCGCCGCGTCGAACAGGCGTTTGTGGTCGGCGCTCGCGAAGCGGAACGTCACGCCCTTGTAGACGCTCTTGACCGCCGCGTTGCCCTTCTCGTGGCGGCCGTCGGTGAAGTAGCTCACGACGTCGTGGCCGAAGAGCATGAGGTGCTTGTCCTCGCCTTCGGAAACGGCGTTCACCGGGCTGAGACCCTTGCCGGGGCTTTGCGTCATTATCGGCGCGCAGCCGGCGAGCAGGACTCCCGCCATCGCCACCACCAGCCATTTCGAGATCGTATCCATCGAGTTCCTCTGCGTTCAGGGATTGTCGTCTTCAACCGCCGCGGCAGCCCGGGCCAGCCGATCGTTCACCGCTTCCCACGCCGCATCGAGCGGCGGGGCTTCCACGAGGATGCGCTGCGCCCCGCTGGCATCCAGGGTCCTCAGGTTCGCATACAAATCGTGCGCGTAGGCGGCGGCGCTCTCCGGGGCGCACTGCCAGGACGCCGCCGCGGAAGCACGCGCCGGACCGCGCGCCAGCACCGCCACCCGCTCTCCCTTCGCCGCCGCTTGCCGAACACGGTTTTCGAGCTCCGATTCGGTCACGAGTTCAAGCGGCGTGCGGGTCGCATAGTGGGCCGCCAGCGTTCCGGACGCGCGCGGCGCCGCGTCGTCGCGCGCGCGCGGCGCTTCCCCCAGCACCGCCGCAATCTGCTCGCGGGACAGGAAGCCCGGCCGCAACAGCACCGGCGAGCCACGCGAAAGGTCGACGATCGTGGACTCGATCCCCAGCTCGCAGGCCCCGCCATCGAGCACGAGAAGCTCCGGACCGAACTCGTCGCACACGTGCTGCGCCGTAGTCGGGCTCACGTGGCCGAACCGGTTCGCCGAGGGCGCGGCGATGGCGCCGCTGCCGACGCCCGCGAATGCCGCGAGCAGCGCTTGCGCGACCGGGTGCGATGGGCACCGCAGCCCCACGGTGTCCTGGCCTCCGGTGACGATCGCATCGACGCGCGCGGCCTTGCGCAGGATCATCGTGAGCGGGCCGGGCCAGAACGCCGCGGCGAGCTCGCGCGCGGACGCGGGAACCTCCGCGGCCCAGTCGGCGAGCTGCCGGGCGCTCTCGATGTGCACGATTACCGGATGGTCGGCGGGTCGGCCCTTCAACGCGAAGATCTTCGCGACCGCCTTCGGGTTGGAAGCGTCGGCGCCGAGGCCGTAGACGGTCTCCGTGGGAAAGGCCACCAGCTCACCCGCGGCGAGGGAACGCGCGGCATCGGCGACGTCAATGCGCCTTCTCCCAGTTGTCGCCCACGCCCGCCTCCACCACCAGCGGCACGTCGAGCTTCGCCACGCCCATCATCAGCTTCTCCACCTCGGCCTTCACGCGGGGCAGCTCGCTTTCCGGGACCTCGAGCACTAGCTCGTCGTGCACCTGCATGATCATCATGGTGCACAGCCGCTCGCGCTCGAGCCACTCCTGCACCGCGATCATCGCGAGCTTGATGAGATCCGCGGCCGTGCCCTGCATGGGCGCGTTGATCGCCTGGCGCTCGGCGCCCTGCCTGCGCGGGGCATTGCCCGAGTTGATGTCGGGCAGCCAGAGCCGGCGGCCGAACACCGTCTCGACATAGCCCTTCTCCTTCGCCTGCATGCGCGTGCGCTCCATGTACCGCGCGACACCGGGATAGCGCTGGAAGTACTTGTCCATGTAGCTCGCCGCCGCGCTTCTCTCGATGCCGAGGTTGCCGGCGAGGCCGAAGGCGCTCATGCCGTAGATGAGGCCGAAGTTGATCACCTTCGCGTAGCGGCGCTGCTCGCCGGTCACCTCGCCCGCGGCGGCGCCGAAGACCTCCGCCGCCGTATGGCGGTGGATGTCCTCGCCGCGCGCGAAGGCCTCGATCAGACTCCGGTCGCCCGAAAGGTGCGCCATGATGCGCAGCTCGATCTGCGAGTAGTCCGCGGAGACGATCTTCGAGCCCGGCGCCGCGATGAACGCCTCGCGAATGCGCCGGCCCTCCGCGGTGCGCACGGGAATGTTCTGCAGGTTGGGATCGGTGGACGAGAGCCGCCCCGTCACCGCGACCGCCTGCGCGTAGTTGGTGTGCACGCGCCCGGTCTTCTCGTTCACCATGCGCGGCAGCTTGTCGGTGTAGGTGCTCTTCAGCTTCGACAGGCCGCGGTGCTCCAGCAGCAGCTTCGGCAGCGGATGGTCGAGCGCCAGCTTCTCCAGGACCTCCTCGTCCGTGGACGGCGCGCCCGACGGCGTCTTGCGAAGCACCGGCAGCTTCTTCTGCTTGAAGAGGATCTCGCCGATCTGCTTGGGCGAGCCGAGGTTGAACGGCTGGCCCGCCTCCTCGTAGGCGCGCTTCTCCAGCTCCATCATCTTTTCCGAGAGCTCGCGCGTCTGCACGGCGAGCAGCCCGGAATCGATCAGCACGCCGTTCCTCTCCATCGTCACCAGCACGCCCGACACCGGCACCTCGATGCCCGCGTAGATGTGGGTGAGCTTTTCGTCGGCCTGGATGCGCGGCCAGAGTACGCCGTGCAACTGCAATGTGACGTCGGCATCCTCCGCGGAATATTCCGTGGCGCGCTGGAGGTCCACCTGGCTGAAGGAGATCTGCGAGGCGCCCTTGCCCGCGACCTCCTCGTACAGGATGGTCCTGGTGCCCAGGTGGCGCATGGCGAGCGAATCCATGTCGTGGCGCTGGCTGCTCTCCAGCACGTAGGAGGCGAGCAGCGTGTCGTGCACCACGCCGCGCACGGTGACCCCGTAGTTCGCGAGCACATGGCAGTCGTACTTCGCGTGCTGCGCCAGCTTGGGACGCGCCGCATCCTCCAGCCACGGCTTCACCTTCGCCAGCACGAGCCCGATGTCGAGCTGCTGCGGGGCGCCCGGATAGTCGTGCGTGAGCGGGATGTACGCCGCCTCGCCCGCGGCGACCGAAAGCGAGATGCCCACCAGCTGCGCCAGCATCGGGTCCAGGCTCGTGGTCTCGGTGTCGAAACAGGTGAGCGTGGCCGACTGGATCCTGGTGATCCAGCGGTCGAGGGCCGCTTCGTCGAGGATGGTCTCGTAGTTGCGGGTGGCGACGAACGAACCCGTGGGCGCACCGACCACTTGGGCCGGCGGCTCGCCCGCCTGCGGCTTCTCGCGGCGCGCTCGCCCCTCGTCGCCGCCTTTCGGCCCCAGGTCGGGCCCTTCGCCCTTCAGGAGCGCATCGCGCAGCGTGCGGAAGCCGAAGCGCTCGTAGAGCGCCAGGAGCTTGTCGCGATCGGGCCCGCGGTCGAGGAGCGATTCCACGGTGAACGGCAGTGGCACGTCGGTCTTCACCGTGACCAGCGTCTTCGCGGTGGGCAGCCAGTCCAATGCCTTGCGCAGGTTCTCGCCCACCGCGCCCTTCACCTGGCCGGCGTTGGCGATGATGGCGTCCAGCGAGCCGTAGTCCTGGATCAGCTTGGCCGCGGTCTTGGGGCCCACCTTGTCCACGCCGGGGACGTTGTCCACCGTGTCGCCGACCAGCGCCAGGTAATCGACGATGCGCTCCGGCGGAACGCCGAACTTCTCCTTCACGCCCTCGGGGCCGAGGCGGTCGCCCGACATCGTGTTGACCCACAGCACGCGCTCGTTCACGAGTTGCGTCAAATCCTTGTCGCCCGTGGAGATGATGATCTTGCAGCTCGAGCGCGCCGCGTGCGTGGCGATGGTGCCGATCACGTCGTCAGCTTCCACGCCGTCCACGACCACGATGGGCCAGCCCAGCGCCTCGATGGTCTGGATCAGCGGCTCGATCTGCGCGGCGAGCTCCTCGGGCATGGCCGAGCGCGTCGCCTTGTAGTCCGGGTAGATCTCGTCGCGAAACGTCTTGCCCTTGGGATCGAGGACGCAGGCGATATAATCGGAGGGGTAATCCTGCTTCGCCTTGCGCAGCATGTTCACCACGCCGTAGATGGCGTTGGTCGGCTCGCCGGCAGGGCTGGTCATGGACTTGATCGCGAAGAACGCGCGATAAAGGTAGCCCGAGAAGTCGACCAGCAGGATTCTTTTCTGTGCTTCCGTCATCTCATTGCGCAGGCCCCGCCATGCTCTCCACCAAGATCCCCAAGCTCTCCGACCCGCAGCTGGTCCAGAAGTCGCAAACGTCCGCGCGCGAGGCGTGGCGGATGTTCGAGTTTATCGCAGAGTTCGTCTCCGCCACCGAGCGCGTGCAGGCGATCCAGCCCGCAGTCACGGTGTTCGGCAGCGCGCGCACCACACCCGAGCATCCGTACTACGTGCTCGCCGAGGATGTGTCGCGCCGGCTCTCCGACGCCGGCTTTTCGGTGATCTCCGGCGGCGGCCCCGGGATCATGGAAGCCGCGAACCGCGGCGCCCACGCGGGTCCGAGCCCGAGCGTTGGCCTCAACATCGAGCTGCCCCACGAGCAGGGCGCCAACACCTTCCAGGACGTCTCGGTCACGTTCCAGCATTTCTTCGCCCGCAAGGTGATGTTCGTGAAGCTCTCGTGCGCTTTCGTCATGATGCCGGGCGGCTTCGGGACCATGGACGAGCTGATGGAGGTGCTCACCCTGGTGCAGACCGGCAAGATCCGCCGCGTGCCGGTGATCCTCGTGCACTCGCCGTTCTGGAAGGGCCTGGTGGACTGGCTGCACGGCACGCTCGAGGCCCAGGGCATGATCAGCCCCGGCGACCGCGAGCTCTTCCAGGTGATCGACGATCCGCAGAAAGTGGTGGACGCGATCTTCGAGCACTACCACTCGCGCGGCTTCACGCTTTCACCCTCGGAACGCGAGGCGGAACTGGCGCTCTAAGTGATAGACTCGAATGGAAAAGAGAGGCCTGCCATGCGCTTCCTGATGATCGTGTTGCTGCTCTCGGCGGCGCTCGCCGCCGGGGCCCAGTCGCAATCCCGCCCCCGCCCGCCCGGAACCACGCCGCTCGAGGAGCCGCCGCCGCCCATGGTGGAGCCGGACCCCGCGCTCCAGCCGCAGATCAGCGTCCGCAAGGAAGGCGACCAGGAAATCACGGAGTACCGCGTGAACGGCAAGCTCTACATGATGCGTGTCACGCCGAAGAACGGCCGCCCCTACGTCATGATGGACCACAAGGGCGACGGCACCTTCTCGAAGCAGGACAACACCCTCGCGCCCCATCTCGTGGTCCCGCAGTGGGTGCTGCTCGAATTCTGACCTCTCCCCGGTCCACGTAATGTCGGTATTCACGCCGGTCACGGACGCCGAGGCGTCCGCGCTCCTCACGCACTATTCACTGGGCGAGCTCGAGTCCCTCGAGGGCATCGCGCAGGGTGTCGAGAACATGAACTACTTCCTCACCACCACCACGGGACGCTACGTCCTCACGCTGTTCGAGAAGATCGCGCGCGAGGACCTGCCGTTCTACCTCGGCTTGATGGACCACCTCTCGCACCATGACGTGGCATGCCCCGCGCCGATGCGCCGCGAGGAGGGCGGATTCCTCTCCGAGCTGAACGGCAAGCCCGCGTGCATCGTCTCGCGCCTGCCGGGCTCGCCGCGCGTGAATCCCGCGCCGGCCGACTGCCGCGCCGTCGGCCACATCCTGGCCGCGCTGCACGTGGCCGGGGTGGCGTACGACGCCGCGCTGGAGAACGGCAAGGGCCAGGCGTGGAGGGAGCATTTCGCCGAGCTCGCGGCACCGAGGCTTTCGCGCGGCGAGAACGAGTTGATCGAGAGCGAGAACCGCTACCAGTCCATCCACGACGATTCCGTCCTGCCCCGCGGAGTGATCCACGGTGACCTCTTCCGCGACAACGTGCTGTGGGATTCGCGCGGCACCGGCGGCGTGATCGATTTCTACTTCGCCTGCGACGACGCGCTGATCTACGACCTGGCGATCGCCGCGAACGATTGGTGCACCACCGCTTCCCCCACGCTCGATCCCGCCCGCGCCCGGGCCCTCGTCGCGGGCTACGAGGAGCTGCGGCCCCTCACGGACTTCGAGCGCGAGCTCTGGCCGGTGATGCTGCGCCGCGCGGCGCTGCGCACCTGGCTCGGGCGCATCGGCTACAACCATTTCCCGCGCGATTCGCACATGACGATCCCGAAGGACCACGAGTACTCCCGCCGCCTGCTCGAGCACCACATCGCGCACGCGCGCGAGCTCGAGGACAGCCTCGCGTGAACGCGCAAGCCGGGGCCACGCCGCCGGCCATCCGCGCCGCCGACGTGCGCGCCACGCGCGGCCCCGGGTGGATCGCCGAGGCGTTCCGCATCTACCGCACCCGTCCCCTGGTGTGGACCGGGCTGTCGATCGGCTGGCTGGTGGTCTCGTTCGGCCTGCTCCTTGTGCCGCTCATTGGCGGCATCGTGGCGAACCTCCTGCAGCCCGTGTTCTTCGCCAGCTTCGCCATCGCGGCCAGGCGCCACGTCGCGGGCGAGCGCGTGGACATGGGTGACCTCTTCATCGGGTTTCGCGGCAACCTGCGCGCGCTCATCAACGTGGGCCTGGTGGAGCTGTTGGCCGCATTCACCATCGTCACCCTGATCACGTTCATCGCCGGGCCGATGCAGTCCACCGGCACGGACGCCGCGACGCCCACGCCCGAGCAGCTGGCCAAGGTGATCCAGGACAAGGCCGGGTACATCTTCCTCGGCTTCGCGCTGATCGCCCTCGTGAAGGGCGCGCTGTGGTTTGCGCCGCCGCTGATCGCGTTCCACGGGCTGAGCGCCATGCATGCCATCCGCTGGAGCGTCTACGCGGCGCTCTCGAACGTGGGTGCGATGCTCACCTACCTCGTGGCGCTCACGCTCCTGTACATCGCCGCGGCGATCCCCTGGGGCCTGGGCTTCTTCGTCGCCATCCCGATCATGTGCCTCAGCACTTACACCGGCTACCGCGAGGTGTTCGAACGCCGTTAGGGATCCTGTTGCAGGCGCGCCGGACCCGGGCGCATCATGGTCTACCGCGCCCCACAGGAGACCACTCATGGATCACAGGAGCCGTTTCATCCTTCCCTTCGCAGCGCTGGCCGGTGTCCTTCTTCTCGCGGGAGCGTTCCACGTCGCCCACGCCCAGGCACCCAAGCCGCCGACGCTCGAGACGAACATCGACGACGTCACCGCGGAGGTCACCGAGGCGGTGCGCAAGGACGGCGTGCTGTCCATCAAGCT
>JBKJYC010000106.1:0-10371 GCA_046715885.1 Usitatibacter sp. | reverse complement strand
GTCGAGGTCCTCGAAGACCAGGGCGGCGCGCTTGTAGGTGGCGAAGCGCCGCGCGAAGCCGATGGTGAGCACGTTCGGGCTGCCGGGATCGGCGAGGCGCAGCACGCGGTCGAGGTGCGGCTCGCTGCCCTGGTTGCGCAGGTGCCGTTCGCGTATCTTGCCCCGGACCAGGTGCAGCATGCGCACCTTGAGCTGCTGGTGCACCGACCAGAACTTGTCGTCGGCGAGCTCCGAGAGGCGAACGGCGAATTCCTTCACGCCGCGGTCGGCCCAGTCGTCGCCGAAGAACTCGTGGAACAGCCGCGACCATTCCGGCGAGAGGAAGGTCGGCACGTGAACGCCGTTGGTCACGTAGCCTACGGGATTCTCGGTCGGCGAGACCTGAGGCCAGAGCTCCTGCAGCATGCGCGAGGTGACGCCCGCGTGGACGCGCGAGACGCCGTTGCGGGAGCGCGAGCCGCGCACCGCCAGCGCCGTCATGTTGAAACCCGCGCCTTCCGAGGAGGCGCCGAGCGCCAGCAGGGCCTGCGAATCCACCTTCAAGTCGCGGCACATGCCGGCGAAGTATTGGTCCATGAGAGGTGCCTCGAAACGGTCGTGCCCCGCCGGCACCGCCGTGTGCGTGGTGAAGACCACGTTCGCGGCCACCGCCTCCAGCGCCACGGGGAAGGTCGAGCCGCCGGCCACGAGGCCGCGCGCGCGCTCGAGGATGAGGAATGCCGCGTGGCCCTCGTTGATGTGCCAGACGGACGGCACGATGCCGAGCGCGGCGAGCGCGCGCGTGCCACCGATGCCCAGCGCGATCTCCTGCTCGAGGCGATGCACGCGGTCTCCGCCGTAGAGCCGGTGCGTGATGTCGCGGTCGGCCTCGTCGTTGGCCTCGAAGTCCGTGTCCAGCAGGTACAGGCGCACGTGGCCGGCGCGCGCTTCCCAGATGCGCAGCCACAGCGCGCGCCCCGGCAGCTCCACGGACACGCGCAGCTCGCGCCCGTCGCGTTGCATGAGGGTGATCGGGAGGTGGTCGAAGTCGGCATCGTGGTATTCGACGATCTGATTGCCCGCGGCATCGAGCTTCTGGGTGAAGTAGCCCTGGCGGTAGAGCAGGCCCACGCCCACGAACGGCAGGCGCTGGTCGCTCGCGGCCTTGCAATGGTCTCCGGCGAGGATGCCCAGGCCGCCCGAATACATCGGGAAGCTCTCGTGCAGGCCGAATTCGGCGCAGAAGTAGGCGATCGGACCGGCGCCCTGCCAGGATGCCGCCTCGCCACGACGGCGCGTATCGGCCATGTAGTCGTCGTACCCATCGAGGACGCGATTCATCCGGTCGAGGTACTCGGGGTTGCGAGCGGCGCGTGCGAGGCGCTCCTCGTCCACCTGCCGCAGGAAGGACTTGGGGCTATGGGAAACCTGCTCCCAGAGCTCGGGGTGCAGGCGCGCGAATAGCTCCCGCGCAGGCCGGCTCCAGGCGTACCACAGGTCGTCGGCGATCTGCTCGAGGCGCGCGAGCTCCGCGGGAACCCGCGGGCGAACCTCGACGACCAGACGCGTTCCGCGCCGCATCGTTTTTCTACCTTGTTGTTATGGGTGTCGTGGTGCCGAAGATCGTGGGCCGCTCGCCATCCGCGTCACGGCGGAGGGCGGCGTCATGCGCTTCACTCTATCGTCCGGCAGCCGCAGCGAGATGCCCTCGTCATCGTGCGCCTTCCGGTACGTAACCGTATCTTCCCCGATTTCGACCACCGCGTTCACGGCTTCGAGCGCTTCCACGGCGAGCGATGCCGGCTCCGTGGTCACGTACATCGCATCGATCCCGAGCAGCGCCGGCGGTACCGCCTCGCCGGATGGAACGAGCTCGTGCGCGTCGTCGAGCACCAGCCAGTGCGGCCGGCAGTTGCTCGCGCGGAGGAGGGCGATCCTATCCGCGAACCGGGCGAGGAACGCGCCGCGACTCTCCGCGGCCAGGGCGCGCAGGTCGGCCACGACCGCGACCTCCGGGGACTCCAGGGCCTCGACCAGCGCCATGGGTTCCGGCGCACGCTGCGCATCGCCCAGCACCATGGCGTCCACCAGGCCACGGTGGGCGCCCGTGGTATCCAGCACGCAGTACTGGTAGCCGTGGCCGCGGATGCGCTCCAGCAGGTGGTGCGCGAATTGCACGCCCGAGGCCGCCGACGAACCGGCGATCAGCACCGAGGCGCCGAAGCCGGGTACGCACACGTCGCGCCCGTCCTGCGCGTGGCCCAGGAGCAGCGCGCGCCCGGGCCGGCGCACGGGCGCGGCGAGGTCCGCCTCGATCAAGTCGGTGACGATCTCGAGCACGCCTTCGCCTGCTTCGCCGCGCGTCACGCGATGCGCCGACTCGCGCAGCGACGGGATGGCGTTGGCGACCGCAACGCCCATCTCCGCCATCTCCAGCATCGCGTGGTCGTTCTCGCCGTCGCCCACGGCCACGACGTTGCGCGGCGAGAGGCGCAGCTCCGCCAGTGCAGCGGCAAGGCCGGTGGCCTTGTTCACGCCCGACGGCAGGACCATCACCGCGCCCTTGTTGAAGATCACGTGCAGCTCCAGGCCCAGGTCGCGAATCGCTTCCAGCACCGCGGTCTCGTGCGGCTGCACGGTGGCCACGATCGACTTGCCTACCGCGATCGGGTGGACCCCGCGTGCGCGAAGCGCCTCGACGAACGCGGGCGACGGCTCGGCGCCCAGCAACTCGCGCTCGCCGGTAGCGGGGCGATAGAGCAGGGCGCCATTCTCCGCCACGACCACGTCGAAACCACCGACATCCGGAAAGATGCCCAGGAGCTCGTCGAGGTCGCGGCCGGTGACCAGGATCACGCGCCGGCCCGTGGCGCGCACGCGAGCGAGCTCGCGCAGCAACTCCGGGGGAACGGCGCCGTCCCGGGCGAGCGTGCCGTCGAAGTCCACGGCGAGGGCGGCGAAGCGCATGGCAAACCTTTCTACCTGTTCAGTGTCCAGTACCTGCAATGGCGAAGAATAGCGGCTTCATCGGCATCGACATCGGCGGGACGAAGAGTTTGTTCGCCCTTTTCGATGAAAAGTTCGCGCTGCTTGAAGAGATCAAGCGGCCGACGCACGCGGAGAAGGGCCGCAGCCGGGCGTTCCGGGCCATGTTTCGCAAGTCGGTCAAGCAGTTACTCCGGCGCGCGGCGCGGCGGAAGTTGACGGTCGATGCGATCGGCGTGGGTTGCGCGGGCCTCATCAACCACGAGAAGGCGATCGTGCGCATTTCGCCGAACGTCGATTTCCTCAAGGGCTTCTCGTTCCGCAGCGCGTTGAAGCCGGTCACGAAGGCGAGGGTCTTCGCCGCGAACGATGTCCAGGCGGGCCTCTATGGCGAGCACCAACTCGGCGCCGCGAGGGGCGCGCGGCACGCGATCGGAATCTTCATCGGCACCGGCATCGGCGGCGCGCTGGTGGTCGACGGAAAGCTTTACCGGGGTGCAAGCGGCGTCGCGGGCGACATCGGCAACTATTTGCTGCATGCGATGGGGCCGCTCGCGGGCTCCGATCGCGAGGGTGTGCTGGACGATGTGGCCAGCCGCACGGCCATAGCGGGCGACGCGGCCGTGCTGGCGGCGAAGCGCTGGGCACCTGCGCTGCGCCGGCTCGTCGGCACAAACGTGCGCGAGATCACCAGCGGCGACCTCGCGAGGGCCATCCGCAAGGGCGACCGCGCGGTCGAGAAGCTGGTGCGCGGACGGGCGCGCGTAGTGGGCATCGCGCTGTCGAACCTGGTCGACTTCATCAACCCGGAGGTGCTGGTGCTGGGCGGCGGGCTGGTCGAAGCCCTGCCCAAGCTGGTGCGCAACGAGATCCGCAAAGGCATCGAGGCCCATAGCGCGAAGCCCGCGGTGAAGGCCCTGCGGGTAACCGTCGCCCGGCTCGGCAGCCATGCGGTCACGGCCGGCGCGGCGAAGCTCGCGTGCGACCTCGCTGCGGGCAAGCGCGGCGCCGCGTGACGGTTCGGGACTCCATGATCTCGCCCAAGGGCTTCCTGCGTTGAGGTCGTAGGCCGTTCGGACCATGCCCGCGTGCGCATCGGGCATCCGGGCGATGGGTTAATTTTTCCCCTGCCTTCTGGAGAATTCAGATGCTCGGGAACACGCTCGATTACCTGGTGCTGCGCACGCTCGCCCACGGTCGCAACCGCGCGACCGAAGAGGAGCTCGACGCCGGCGGCGACTCCGCCATTACCGAGGAGCAGCTCACCACCAAGCTGCCCAAGATCATCCGCCGCTTCGAGGGGCACTTTCCCGTGGACGCGGGGCTGCGCTACCTCGACATGGGCTGCGGCAGCGGCGAGTTCACGGTCGCCCTCGCGAAGATGGGCGTGCGGCACATCACCGGCGTGGACTTCCTGCCGCGTTTCGCCGAGAGCGCGCGCGCCAACGCGCGCGCCGCGGGTGTCGAGGACCAGGTGAAGATCGTGTGCCACGACCTGCGCACCTGGGAGCCGGACCACAAGTACGACATCCTCCTGTCCTTCGATTCCTTCGAGCACATCGACACGCCGCGCCCGTTCATGGAGCGCATGGCCGACTTCCTGGCGCCCGGAGGCCGCGCCGTGCTCGCGTTCGGCCCGATGTTCCAGTCCCCGTACGGGGACCACATGTGGGATTTCTTCAAGGTCGAGGTGCCCTGGAGGGGCGTGCTCTTCTCGGAAGACGCCATGCTGCGCGTGCGGCGCGAATTCTTCCGGCCCACGGACCCTGCCCAGCGCTACCAGGACATCGCCGGCGGCCTGAACCTCATGCGTTACTCGGAGTTCCTCGAGCACGCTCGCGCCACCGGTTGGGAGTTCGAGTTCCTCCGCACCAACGCATTCCTCGACAACCCGGCGCTTCGCGGCGTCTCCAACGCCGTGACGTCCCTCCCGGTGGTCAAGGACTACTTCGTGCACAACGTCTACGCCGTGCTGAAGCGCGCTGCCGATTGAGGATGCGCGGTTCGCGACCGTTCGAATCCGGAAGCCGGAAGTCGGAAGTCGGAGGTCGGAGCGAACCCTGGGTCAGCTCGACGTCTCGTTGGGAATCTGGAAGTGCGCGCGGAGCAGGTGCAGGTAGCTCTGGATCTGCTCGATGCACCGTTGCACGGCGTCCGTCTCTCCGGCCCACCCGGATACCACCCAGTTGATCCCTGCCGCGTCAGGCGCGTGCCACGTCACGGGAAGCGGACGCACGCCGGTGCAGCTCGTGAGGGTGGCCACCTTGGCCCGGATCAGGGTATCCAGGATCTTCTTGTTGACCGTTGCCTTGGACATCGGGCCGCCCTCGATATGAAATCCGAATGGGCAGTTTGACGGCTTGTGCACGGCGCGTTAGTCGGAGTGCAACGTCAGTGCGTGTCGGACAGGATCGACACGTGAAGTGGGAACTTCGGCAAAGCCTCAGCCGCAACCGCAGATGGAGTTCTCGTCGCCGTTCGCGGGCTTCTCGTCCGTGAGCTCGGCGATGCGAGCGGAAGCGCGCACGAAGGCCACGCACAGATCCTGCAGGAGAAGGTTGGGGCGGGTGATCGCGCCGATGCCGTCGGTCAGGCGGGAATGCCAGTCATGGACCTGGCTCGCGGTCGCGATGTGGCGGGGGCGCAACTCTTCGGGAATGTGATGCGTCGATTCGGGCAGGAGCGACAAGTACTCGTTCAACAGGTCGATGACGTCGGCGACGGTCGTCGCCATGGACAGGTCTTTGTGCCAGTTCATCGCCGGCACCCAAGGGAGAGGCGCATCGGGCGATTTTCCACGCCCGGCGGGGGAGAAATCTGTCGGAATACTCCTACGCGGCAGCCCTGTCGGGAGGGGCATGCCGATATTGACATAATACAAATTATGCGCGCTGGGGATGGGAGGCCAGATACGCCCGGACCGCGCCGACGCGCCCTCCCACCTGGAATACGGCATCGCGCAAGGCCGTTTCTTCGCAGGCCAGGTGTTTCATCCAGAAATCGATCTCCCAGCGCTCGTTGAGGTCGACGTGCCAGTGGTCATAGGAACGCGCCTCGAGGCTGGCTCCGCGCGTCGCCGGAGGCGTGTAGCGCGGGAAGGATCCGCTCGTCGAAAGCTTGGAATCGGTCCGCATATGTGCCTCGGCTCCAGATGACGACATGAGCCGAATGGTGCACGCGTACGACCTGGTTACCTATCGGCACGCGGCGAATGTGTCCGTAGGCCCGTTCTTACAGGGGGCCGCCCAATCTGTGCGACAGACCGCTCCGATCAACGCGCCTTGCGACAGGCTCCCGATTCTACAAGCTGATCGAGCTCACCGGCTCGTCGAAGAAGGGCCTGCAGCCCGCGATCGAGAACGCGATCACCAAGGCTTCCAGGTCGCTTCGCAACATTTCGTGGTTCCAGGTAACCGAGACGCGCGGGCATGTGGAGGAAGGCAAGATCGCCCACTGGCAGGTGACGCTGAAGGTGGGCTTCACCCTGGAAGAGTGAGCGGCCTCAGGGATGCGCCTCATCGCCCCCTGGCCGCGTGGATCACTCCCGTCACGACCTCGACGATGCTCTCCGGCTCCCCCATGATCACCACTCGCGTCGCGCCCGCGGCGACGCACGCTTCGTGGTCCGACGGGGACATCGATCCCGACACCACCATGATGGGCACCTGCCGATTGCTCAGGCGCGCGAGGCGAATCGCCTCCTTGCCGTTGAACCCGGGGATGTTGAGGTCGGTGATGACCAGGTCGAACCCCCCCGCGGCAAGCTCGGACAGGAACGCCGGCCCTCCCCGCACGTGCACGAATTCCCACTGGTGCGAGGGATCCGCGGCCAGCCTTTCCCGGATCAGCTCGGCGTCGAGCGCGTCGTCTTCGAGGTGCAGCACGCGGATGCGCTCAGTCATGGTCGGGGGACAGCGGAATGGAAAAGTAGAACGTGGCGCCGCGGCCGGGCTGCGCCTCGGCGCGGATCCCGCCGCCGTGGCGATTGACGATGCGCTGCACGGTGGCCAGGCCGATGCCGGTGCCCTCGAATTCGTCGGCGTGGTGCAGGCGCTGGAAGACTCCGAAGAGCTTGTCCGCGTGCTGCATGTCGAAGCCCACGCCGTTGTCGCGCACGAACAGCTCGACGGATTGCGCAACGCGCCTCGACACGCCGATCTCGATCGTCGCCGGGTCGCGCATGCGCGAGTACTTCACGGCGTTGCCGATCAGATTCGCCCAGACCTGCTTCAGCAACGCCGGATCCGCGCGCACCTTCGGCAAGGGCGCCACCTTCCACTCGATGCGCCGGTTCCAGGTGGCCATCTCGAGGCCGTCGATGACGTTGGCGACCATGAGGTCGAGCGCGACGTCCGCGGCGTGCATCTCGGCGCGGCGCATCTGCGAGAACTCGAGCAGGTCGTCGATGAGTTGCCCCATCTCGCCCGCCGTTTCCCCGATGATGCGCAGGTAGCGCTCCGACTTTCCGGTGGGAGGCGTGGGAAAACTGCGGTTGAGCAGCTCGATGTAGCCCTGCACGTGCCGCAGCGGTGCGCGCAAGTCGTGCGACACCGTATAGGAGAACGCCTCCAGCTCGCGGTTGGCCAGCTGCAGGCTGTGCGCCTGGGCTTGCAGCTCGACGTTCATCTCGCGGGTACGATTGCGCGCGTTCTCGGCGACCTCGTGGATCTCCTTCTGGAGCACCAGCTGGCGGCGTGCCCCACGAAGGATCATCCCGGCGGGGAACGTGGAAAGCGCCACGGAGAGGAGCCCTCCGAGGCCCACTGCGACGACGAGCCGCTCCAGCCCCTGCTGCAGCGGGCGATCGCGCACGGCGAGGAGGTCGCGCTCACCGCGCTGAAAATCGACGACCTGCCGCACTAGCCGCCCCATCACCTCGCGTCCCTCGCCTGCGTCGCCCAGCGCTTCGGGGGTGATCGCGCCAGCGATGCCACGGCGCTCTAGCAACATGGCGAGGTGATCGACCCGCGCGTTCACGAGCGATTCGATCGCAGCGAGGCGCCGGGCCTGCTCCGGGTCGCGCACCAGGCCGCGCATCTCGAGGAGCGTGGAGCCGAGCGAGCCGAGGGCCGCGTCGTAGCCCGCAAGGGATTCCGGCCTGCCCGTGAGCAGGTAGCCGCGCTGCGCGGATTCGGCGTCGCGAAGCCCGCGCAGGATGTCCTGGGCGGCGTGCAGGACGACGAACGTGTGGTCGCGCCGGTCGATGCTCTCGCGCACTTGCTGGACGCTCACGTACGCAAGCGTCGTGATCGCGAGCAGGATGACCAGCACGATGAGGAAGATGGCGGCAATGCGCGGCGCGCCCCGCGACGTGCGCTGGAGTTCCGGTTCGGCCGATACTGCGTCCGTTGTTGCGGTGGACGCCATCAAGCGAGCTCTGGCGACATACGCATTGGACATAGCTAACAACGAAAGCCTCCCCGGCTCCCCCTACCCGCGTGGGTAGGAAATGCCCGGTTCGGGATTTCAGTGGAAATCGTGGCTCTCGGTCTTCAGGCTGCCGAGCATGGGGCTCAGGTCCGTGAGCTGCCTGGCGAGCACGTGCACCACCAGCCCCTGCTTTTGCACCTGGCCGGTGACCGCGAGCAGGCGCGAGCCGATCAGCTCTTTCCTCTGGCGATCGGCGAGGTCGTTCCACACGATGAGGTTCACGTAGCCGGTCTCGTCCTCGAGGGTCACGAAGATGACCCCGCTGGCCGTGGCGGGACGTTGGCGGCAGGTGACGATGCCGGAGGTCCTGATGAGCTGGCCGTTCCTCGCATTGGCGACGTCCTGCGCGCTCTTCAGCTTCATCCGCGTGAGCCGCGGACGCAGGAGTGCCAGCGGATGGCGGCGCAGCGTGAGGCCCATGGCTTCGTAGTCCGCGACGATCTCCTGGCCTTCGTTCTTGGGGATGAACTGCGCCCCGGCCTTTTCCCGGCCCGCGGGGATGGCCAGGCGCGTGGGATCGTCCACCGAAAGGGTCTCCCAGAGTGACTCGCGGCGGTGCCCGGAGAGGCTCGCAAGGGCATCCGCCCGGGCCAGGCAGCTGAGATCGAGCCGGTCCAGGCCTGCCCGCCGGGAAAGGTCATCCACTGACTCTAAATTCTTAGATTTTCGTGCAGTTACAATACGTTCCGCAGAATCTACTTTAAGTCCCGTAATGCGTCCCAACCCGAGCCGGATGGCGGGAGGCCCGTGGGCGGTGGTGGGCTCGAGAGTGCTGTCCACGTCGCTCGCCAGGACATCCGCCGGTCGTATCTCGACCCCGTGGCGGCGCGCGTCCTGGACGATCTGGGACGGCGAATAGAAGCCCAGCGGCTGGCTGTTCAGCAGCGCGGCGGCGAAGGCGGCGGGCTCATGGCGCTTCAACCAGCACGACACGTAAACCAGCAGCGCGAAGCTCGCCGCGTGCGATTCGGGAAAGCCGTACTCGCCGAAGCCCTGGATCTGCCGGTAGATCTGCTCGGCGAACTCCTGCGTGTACCCACGGCTTCGCATGCCCTGGACCAGCTTGTCGCGGAAAGGCTCGATGCCGCCGCGCCGCTTCCAGGACGCCATGGCGCGGCGCAATTGGTCCGCCTCGCCGGGCGTTAAGCCGGCGGCGACCATGGAGAGCTGCATGACCTGCTCCTGGAAGATGGACACGCCGAGCGTGCGCTGGAGCACGGCCTTCACCTCCTCGCTCGCATAGGTGACCGCCTCGCTGCCCTCGCGGCGGCGAAGGTACGGATGCACCATGCCGCCCATGATCGGGCCGGGGCGCACGATCGCCACCTCGATCACGAGGTCGTAGAAGCACTTCGGCTTCAGGCGCGGCAGCATCGACATCTGCGCGCGCGATTCGATCTGGAAGACGCCGATGGTGTCGGCCTTCTGGATCATCTCGTAGGTGGCGGGGTCTTCGGGGGGGATAGTGCCCATCGTCAGAGGCGCGAGGCACGAGGCGCGAGGCGCGAGAGAAGAACCTGACGTCGCTGCCGCTTCATCTCGTGCCTCGTGCCTCGCGCCCCGTGCCTTGTTCACCAGATCGATCGCCCTCCGGATGCACGAGAGCATTCCCAGCCCGAGCACGTCCACCTTGAGCAGGCCGAGCGCCTCGAGGTCGTCCTTGTCCCACTGGATGACCGTGCGATCGGGCATCGAGGCATTCTCGACCGGAACCAGGCGCGAGAGGCGGCGGTTGTCGATCACGAAGCCACCGGGATGCTGCGAGAGGTGGCGCGGGAAGCCGATCAGCTCCTGGGTGAGCTCGATCACCGCCTTCACGACGCGGTTGGAGAGGTCGAAGCCCGCTTCGGTGAGGCGCTTCTTCATCGCCTCGCCGTCATCCCACCACGACATCGACTTGGCGAGGAGGTCCACCTGGTCGAGCGAGAGGCCGAGCGCCTTGCCCACGTCGCGCAGCGCGCTCCTCGGCTGGTACGT
>JBKJYC010000105.1:0-8508 GCA_046715885.1 Usitatibacter sp. | reverse complement strand
ACGTTGAAGTAGCGCAGGCCGATGGACTCGAAGCCGTAGCAGCGCGCATAGATGTCGGCGTAGAGCTCGTCCATCAGCTTGGTGAGGCCGTAGGGCGAGAGGCAGCGCCCGGTGCGCTCCTCCACCTTGGGGAGCTGCGGGTCGTCGCCATAGGCGGCGCTCGAGCTCGCGTACACGAGGCGCTTCACGCCCGCGTCGCGCGCGGCGGTGAGCATGTGGAGGAAGCCGGACACGTTCGCCTCATGGCTGGACACCGGGTCCTCGACGGAGCGCACCACGCTGCCGAGGGCCGCCTGGTGCAACACGCGGTCCACGCCGGCGCACGCCTTGCGGCATGCCTCCAGGTCGCGGATGTCGCCCTCGAAGAACTTGAAGCGCTGGAACGCCGCTTCGCCCACGGCGCTGCGGATATGCCCCAGGTTCTCACGCTTTCCGGTGATGAAGCTGTCCAGGCCGACCACCTGCTGGCCGTGGCGCAGCAGGTGCTCCGCGAGGTGCGAGCCGATGAAGCCGGCCACGCCCGTCACCAGCCACGTTTGCGGGCCGCGGGCGAGGCGGTCCAACGCTTCTTGATAGGTCGTCATTGCTGGGTCCTCTCGATGGAACGCGTGGGAATCGGGTCCTTCACGGCCGCGACCCGGAGGCCGAGCAGCGCGCGCATGGGCTTGTTGTCGGCCAGCAGCTTGCGCAGCCTGCCGGGGAGCCGCTCGAGGAGCGCCTCGATGGCGGCCACGGCCGCGAACGGCACGCGCACGAACGCTCCGCGCGCGCCCGCGTAGAAATGCACCCGTGCGAAGCCGGCGGCGCGCAGCAGCGCCTCGATCTCGCGCGCCGAGTACTCGCGCAGGTGCAGCCCCGTCGCGCGGTCGTCGAAATACTCGGAGATGTCCGTCGGGCCGTAGAGGCGGTTGGGCGTGATGCAAACGCAAACGCCACCCGGAGCGAGGCTGCGGCACACCTCCTGCAGCTGGGCGCGGGCGTCATCGGGATGCAGGTGCTCGATCAGCTGGTCGCTGAAGGCGACGGTCACGGTGTCCGCGGGAAGCGGGATGTGAGTGCCGTCGGTGAGGTGGAGCTGGAAATTGTCCGGGCGCTCGAGGTCGCGGGTGATGGTTTCCGACACCTCGATCGCGTGCGCAATGGCCACGCGCTGGGCGACACGCAGCGTGAGCGCGCAATCGCCGGCGCCGATCTCCATGTAGACGGTTTCCGGGCGCAGGAAGCGGCCGAGGAATGCCAGGTCCTGGCCGACGGCCTCGCGGCGCTCGTCGGCGGCGTTGCCGCGCGCCCCCGCCTGGAGCTGGGGATGGTGGGGCACGCGCCGGAAGAGCTCGTCGTAGACCTCGCGATAGGCGTTTCCGCGGGTAGCCGCGGGGGCGCGCCTCAGGCGATCCGCGAGCTCGCGCTCGATGAAGTAGTGCTCGACCAGCTGCGCTTCGGTCCGGTTGTCGCCGCGCTTGCGGGCGATCCGGGCAGCGCGGCGGCCGACGGCAGAGCTTTGGGGGGTGCTTCCAGGTGCGAAGGTAGCGTTCATGAGGCGGTCCGAGTCATCGGGACAGCATGGACTGGCGGGTTTTCGAGGCGACGCATGGGGGGAAACCCGGACATAGTCCGAACGGCTCATGACCCAGGAAATCGGGGTCAGGGTAGAAATATCTTCACGGGTCTCTCGACCCGGCTGATATTTATGCCCTGACCCCGAATATCCCCACCGGGGTTCGTTTCGGCGCTGATCTCGGCGAGCAGTTGCTCGTACCGGTCGATCATCCGGGTCTCCGAAAAGCGCGCCTCGACCACCCGGCGCGCGTTGTTACCCATGGCGCTCCGGGATGGCCGCCGCGCCAGCTGGCCCAGCCTCTGCGCCAGGCCGTCGGTATCGCCCGCCGGGTAGAGGAACCCGTTCCACCCGGAGCGGATCATCTCGGAGGCGCCGCCCACGTCGGAATGCACCACCGGCTTGTGCATGGCCATCGCCTCGATGGCGGCGAGCGAGAAGGCCTCGGTCCGGCTGCAGAGCACGAGCGCGTCGCAGGCGGCCAGGAACGGGCGCACGTCGAGCTGCGCGCCGGTGATTCGCACCAAGTCCTCGACGCCGAGCTCGCGCGCGCGCGCCTCCACGGCCGGACGCATGGGACCGTCGCCGATGAAGAGCGCATGGGCCCGGAGGCCGCGCGTGAGCAGCGTCGCGACGGCGTCCACCAGGGCCACCGGGTCCTTCTCCGGGCGCAGCACCGCGGAGAGCGCCACCACGAAGTCGCGGTCCGCATAGCCCAGGGAAGAGCGCGTCTGCCGGCGCGGCCGCTCGTTCCAGTCCCCGTTGAAGGCGGTGGTGTCGATGCCGTTGTAGATCACTTCGTTGCGCCGCGCGAAGACGCCGCGCTTGCGCCACAGCAGGCGCTGCTTCTCGCACACGAAGACGGCCAGGTCCGCGAGCCAGAAGCAGCCGCGGTAGAAGAGCATCTGCGCATGCTCCTTGGCGTTGAGGAGCTGGCTCGAATGGAACGTCACGGCCAGCGGCGCGCTTGCCCCGGCGAGGCGCTTGGCGAACGTGGCGTACATGAGCGCATAGGGATTCGTCGCGACGATGGCCGACGGCTCCAGGCGTTTCAGGTGCGCGGCCAGGTCCGCAACGGCGCGCGGGTCGAGGTACGACTGCGCCTCGAGGCAGCGGATGGTGCCCTCGCCTTGCATGCGCAGCCGGCCGAGCTGGCTGGGGTCGTTCTTCACGTACACGGCATGGCACTCGTGGCCGCGCTCGGCGAGCCGGTTGGTGAGGGTGATCGAATGGCGCTCGGCGCCGCCGTGCACCAGCGACCCGGTGATGAAGACGTTGCGCGCCACGCCTAGCTCCCCTTGCGGCGGAGCATCGCGAAAATGCCGCTGTTGGCGTAGCGCGGCGCCAGCAGCAGGGCGTAGGTGATCGCCAGCAGCGAACCGCCCACGGCGAGGCGAACCAGCGGCGGGCTCGCGGGGAACTGGACATGCACCACGGTGGCCGCGAGCGCGGCGGCAATGGCCGCGGAGGCGGCCAGGGTCGCGAGCGAGCGCCAGTCCTGCACGCGTCCGAGCGGGATGCCGGTCTCGCGCGCGATGCGCCGCAGCGTCACCACGCGATCGAACCAGACCGCCGCCACGCTGCCGATGGCCGCGCCCGGAAGCCCGAAGTTCACCGCGCCGAACCACGCCAGCGCGACGGAGAGCGCGAGCGCGACCGCATTCAGCCGCACGGCGAAACTCCCCAGCTTGAGAAGCAGCAGGATGCTGCCCACTTCGACCAGCCCCGCCAGCAGGCCCAGGATGTACACGCGCATCACCGGAGCGCCATCGACGAAGGAAGCCGTGTACACCACGGTGATGATCTCCTCGGCGAACGCGAAGGCGAGCGCCAGGATGGGCGCCACGAAGATGGTCACCAGCACGTTGGCGCGCCCGTTCAGCTCCATCATCCCGCGCACGTCGTTGGCGGCCTGCAGGCGGCTCATGTTGGGCAGGAACGCGTCGTTCACCGAGATGCGGAAGATGGTCACCAGCGGGGCGAGGACCGCGGCGACCGAGAACGCGGCGAACGCCTGCAGGGTGAAGAGGCTCGCGGCCACCCACTGGTCGATCTGGATGCGCAGCCCGTAGAGCGAGCTGGAGATCCCGAAGGGCGTGCTGTGGCGCACCTGGTCCACGAACGCGTGGCGCTCGAACCACGGGGCCCTGAAGCCGTGGAAGCGGCCGATGTAGGCGAAGAGCACGCCCAGCTTGAGGATCACCAGCGCGATCAGCAGCACGATCAGGATGGAGAGGTCGCCGGTCAGGAACGCGGCTACCGACAGCGTGACGGCGCGCAGGACCGCCATGCCGGTCACCGCGCCTACCTGCCAATGCGTGCGCTCCTCGGTCATCGGGAGCACGTCGAGCAGCGCGGAGGTGACCCACAGCGCGACGAAGGTCGGCACCAGGACGCCATAGGAGGCGAGCGGCATCATCGCTTCCGGAAGCCAAGGGTTCCACGGGCTCACGTAGAGCGCCGAGAGCAGGCCCGCGGCGCCGAGGAAGATCAGGGTCTGGTGGACGTAGAGCCGGCGCATCGCCCCGGTAGCGCGCGGCAGGAAATAGTAGAGGCCCTGCGTCATTCCCAGCAGGCACGCCGCCATCACCGTGCCGATCACGAGCCACAGCAGGCGGTACTCGCCGAAGGTCGCGGCATCCAGCGTGCGCGCGAGCACCATCGGCAGCAGGAACTGGAGCGCGAAGTCCACCGCGTTGGCCGCGCCCAGCGACAGGGCCCGGCGCTTGAGGCCGTCGAACGCGTGGGCGGGAGGCGCCGCGGCGGCGGGATCGACGGCGCTCATCGCGCGCGCTCCGCCGGGACGTGCATGGCGTCCAGCAGATCCGAGTAGAGGCCGACCACGTGGGCGAGCGAATGGGTGCCCTCGAAGTAGTCACGCGCGCGGCGCGACTGGGCCGCGTAGTACGCGGGGTCGGTGAAGTGGCGCTCGATCTCCGTGGCCGCTTCCTCGACGCTGCCGGCGACCTTGTAGATCGCCTCGCCGTGGATGCGTGCGCCCACGTCGATGAAGGCATGGGTGGGAATGCCCCTCGCCCACGCCTGCAGGAAGGTATTGGGCATGCCCTCGTAGCGCGAGGTGTTGACCACGATCCGCGCCCCGTCGAAGAGCGCATCGGCCTCGGCGAGCGGCATGAAGCCGGTGATGCGCACGTTGGGCAGGGCCGCGGCGCGGGTGCGGATCTCCTCGAAGCGGCGCGCGTCCTCGGGGTTGCCGCTGCCGTCGCCGCCTACCATCACGAAGCGGCGGTGCGGCAGCTTCGCGGCGATGTCGAGCAGGTACCGGGGACGCTTGCCCTCGCGCATGTTGGCCACCCACAGCACGGCATCGCCCGGTGCACCCCGGGAACCCGGCGGCAGCTCGTAGCAGCTCGGGATCATCGTGGACTCGCGGCCATAGACCTGCAGGCAATCGCGCTGCTGCACGAGGTTCTGGACCACGATGCGGTCCACGCGCTTCAGCCCGCGGTGGAACATCCAGCGGTCACGGGCGAAGCGCATCGGCTCCTTGCCCGGCTGGAAGTCCATGTCCGAGGCTCCGGCGTAGATCGAGCGCTTGCCGTGGCGCCGGCAGAACTCATCGACCACGCCCGTCAGCATCGACGAGGAGCGCTGGTAGTAGATGTCGGCATCGACCGTCTGCATCGAGCGCCACCAGGAGAGCAGCCGCGGACCGAAACGCAGCCCGGGAATGCCGTCGGAGAGCGCGAAGCTCTTGTGCATCGCCACTCCGTCGATGCGCTCGTACTCGGGCTGGGCGTAATCGAGGCAGATCATCGACACGCGGTAGCCGGCACGCGCGAGCCCGCGGGCGATGAAGACCTGCTGCACTTCCGCCCCCCCGACCACTTGCAGCTTCGGATCGGCTGCGACGATCGGCCAGGCCATGGGGGCCACGAAGCAAACGTGCGGGCGCTTGGCGGCACTCTCCGTGGTTTGCGCCACCAGGGGCGCCTCGGCGAGGCGCGCGGCGCCCGTGCCGAGGAACTCCGCCTTGCGGAGGGAGGCCGAGATCACGCCGGCTGCTCCTCGACCTTCCGCGGGGCGAGGAAGCCGTACATCATCCCGATGGCGAGCCAGAGGAACGACTGCTCGGGAACCGGCTGCAGGCTGCTCCCGGCCACGCCCGCGAGCAGGAATCCCGCCAGCCCGGCGCGGCCGCCGTTGAAGAAGCCGCGCAGCGTCGGCGAGAGCGCGCTGTCGCGGGCCAGCTTCGTGAAGCCGCGCCAGACGTGCACCAGGTACGCGAACGTGGCGAGCGTGCCCAGCACGCCCATGTCGAGTGCCACCTGCAGGTAGGCGTTGTGCGGGTGGGTCACCTCGAAGATGGTCCCGGAGCGCATCGCGTCGGACCACATGATCGAGCCCAGGCCGTTGCCCCAAATGGGACTTCTCCACAGCTCGGGCAGCAGCGGCTCCCAGATCTGGTCGGTGCGCCCGGCGCTGCTCTTGCCCATGTCGCCCGAGAACGCCGTCCCGAGGCGATCCCATACGCTGTCGGGCATCAACACCAGCAGCACCGCGACGATGGCGAAGGCGAAGATGAAGTTGCCCGCGGTGCGCCGCGAGAAGAGGAACATCAGGTTCACCAGCGCGAAGCCGAGCATGGCGCCACGCGACATGGTGAGCACCAGGGCCACGGTCATCAACATCATCGACACGAAAAGCACCAGCTTGAGGGTCGTGCGCTGGGTGGAGCCCCAGGTGAACAGGAGCAGCGCATAGGCGACCATGTACAAGCGGCCGAGGTCGTTGGCGTGCATGCCCAGGGGACCGAAGAACTGGCGGAAATTCTCGGAGGAGAGCTCGCCCAGGCCCACGCCCTCCTTGGCGACGAAGAAGATCACCATCAGGCCCATGGTCCATACCGAGACCAGCATCGGCGTGAGGAACTTCTCCGGCTCGCGGCTGCGCATCACCGCGGCGGCCACGAACAGTCCGAAGAGCACCATGAAAAGCGGACGCATCACCATGTCGCGCAGGTATCCGCCGGCGGTGTCGAAAGGCACCGCCTCCAGCTCGCGCAGCTGGGCGGCGATCTCGTTCACGTGCTGCGAGCCCAGCATCCCGGCGGCGGCCAGGGGCAGCACGTAGAGCCAGAAGAGCGGCCGCGGCACGAACCCGCGCATGCCGCCGCGGGCGAGCTCGCGCACGCCGAAGGACACGAGAGTGACGCCCAGCAGGAGGTTGAAGGGGTTCAGGCCGGTGATGCCGAACATCGCGCGTGGGAAGAACATGCGCTGCGCGATGGGCATGATAACGATCAGCATCACCACGCCCGCGCTGAAATCAACGATGACAAAGAGGCTGGCGACCAGCGCCACGCACAGGATCACCGCCGGCGGCCCCACCACGGCGATGGCGAGTCCCGCCAGGCCCGCGAGCAGCGCCGCGCCCACCGCCCAGACGGCCGGCGTTGCGCGGTCGAGGGGGATGGGGATTTCGCGGACGACGCTGTCGAGCCGCGGCATTACGGCCGCTCGGAGCGGAACGCCGTCATGACCGAGCCGACGACGAGGATTCCGGCGTCGACAAAGGTGCGCAGCGCTTCGGTGGCCTCCTCCACGCGCGTCTCGTCCCGGCGCACCACCATCAGCGCGTGCCCGCACTGGTAGGCGATGCCCTGGGCGTCGGCGTAGGCGGTAGCGGGCGGCGTGTCGATGAGGACGACGTCGTAATGGGCGCGAACGTCGTCGAGGAGCGCCGAGAACTGCGTGCGCGACAGCAGCTCCTGCGGATTGGGCGGCACCGCGCCGGCCGGCATCACCTGCAGGCCGGCGATGCCGGCGGGCATGGCGCCGCCGCGGCGGTCGGCGCGGCCCGCGAGGATCGTCGAGAGGCCCACGCGGTCGGGAAGATTGAAGAGCTTGTGCTGGCGCGGCGAGCGCAGGTCGGCGTCGATGATGAGCGTGCGGCAACCGATCTGGGCGAACACCACGCCCAGGTTCGCCACCAGGTGGCTGCGGCCCTCCCCCCCGCGCGCGCTCACCACGGCGAGCGTGCGGCGTTGGGTGGGCGAGGCCAGCCAGCGGATCATGAGCTGCGAGCGCAGGCCCCGCAGGGTCTCGGTCTTCTGGCCCTCGGGCGCGTGCGCCGCGTAGATCTCATCGGACAGGCCCTTGCCGGCGGGATCCATCAAATGGTGGTCGAACTGCTGCGAGAGCGCGCGGTGCACCTCGCTCTCGGTGACCAGGTTCAGGCGCACCGCGGTCTCGCCGAAGCGCAGCCCGAGGCGCTGCTGCTGCTCGGCGACGCGCTCGGCCTCGAGGGCCGTGATCGCGCCCTCGTTGACCAGGATGCTGCCGATGTCGCCCGACGCGCGCGGCGGCATGCGGCTGACGGGCTGGATGGTGATGATGTTCTCTTGGGCCGACATGGGGCCTTCTCCCTAGCGTCTGTAAGGCAGCGCGGCGCGCAGGTCCGGCCGGTATCCGAGCAGCGGCATGCGCCCGGGCGTGGGACGGTCTTCCAGCACGGCGAGCACCGGCGTGCGGAATGCGCCTTCGAGGTCGCCGCGGGCGCGAACCCGGCGGTCCATCATCTCGAGCAGGTACACGATGCCCAGACCGAGGACCGTGCCGCCGATGAGGGCGAGCAGCACGTTCATCATGGGCTTGGGTTTCGCCGGGCTGATCGGGGTGACCGCCGGGGAGAGCAGCGAGACGTTGGTCTGGCGCGCCCGGCTGTCCACCTTGTTCACGACCAGGCGCTGGAGGGCGCTGTCGTAGGCGCGCTGCGCGCTCTCGACGTCGCGCTGCACCACCGAGAGGTCGCTGCGGGAAAGGCGGCTGCGCAACACGCGCTCGCGCTGTGCGTCCACCGCGGCCTGCAGCTTCTGCACGCGATCGCGGTTCGCGGCCGCGGAGCCGGAGCGGCCGCGGACGGCGCGGCCGGTTTCCTGCGACAGGCGGTCGCGCAGCGCTGCGATTTCCGCGATCTGGCTCTGGTATTGC
>JBKJYC010000104.1:0-8418 GCA_046715885.1 Usitatibacter sp. | reverse complement strand
GTGGCCCGCATGATCTGGTCCCACAGATCCCTCGCCGCCACCTTGCGATACCCCCACAGCCCGTCGCCGCGCTGGTAGGCGCCGGCATCCTTCATCGCCTGCGAGGGCTCGGCGCGGTGCGCGAGCTCCACGTACCCGCCCGACTCCACCGCTCGCATGAAGTCGTCGGTGACGCCCACGGAGATGTTGAAATTCGCGAGATCACCCGAATCCTTCGCGTGGATGAAGGTCTCGATATCGGGATGGTCGCAGCGCAGCACGCCCATCTGCGCCCCGCGCCGCGCGCCAGCGGATTCCACCGTTTCGCAGGAGCGGTCGAACACGCGCATGTACGAGACCGGGCCGCTCGCCCGCGAGTTGGTGCCGCGCACCAGCGCGCCCTCGGGGCGGATCGACGAGAAGTCGTATCCCACGCCGCCGCCGCGGCGCATCGTTTCCGCGGCTTCGGCCAACGCCGTGTAGATGCCGGGCTTGCCGTCGACGGTCTCGGTGATCGAGTCTCCCACCGGCTGCACGAAGCAATTGATGAGGGTGGCCGTGAGCGACGTGCCCGCGGCGGAGTTGATGCGCCCGGCCGGGATGAAGCCGCGCTCCTGCGCCTCGAGGAAGCGAGCTTCCCATTGCGCGCGCTCGCCTTCGGCCTCGGCAGCCGCGAGAGCCTTCGCCACGCGCGCGCGCACGTCGCGCGCCGTGGTCTCGGAGCCCTTCGCGTATTTCTCGAGCAGCACCTCGCGCGAGATCTCCTGCTCGGGCAGGGTCTCGGAACGGCCGAGGGGCTGCAGGGTCTGTACCATCGTCGTTCGGGCGTCAGGGATGCCGTTGGACACCGACAGATACGGGGAATTCTGAACCCAATCCAAGGAGCTGTCGCATGGAAACCGCAACGCTCGCCGGCGGATGTTTCTGGTGCCTCGAGGCCGTCTACGACCAGCTGAAGGGCGTCGCGTCGGTGGAATCGGGCTACATGGGCGGCAAGACGCCCAACCCTTCCTACGCCGAGGTGTGCTCGGGCCGCTCCGGACATGCCGAGGTGGTGCAGATCGAGTTCGATCCCGCGGAGGTGAGCTTCCGCGACCTGCTCGAGGTGTTCTTCACGATCCATGACCCGACGACGCTCGATCGCCAGGGCAACGACGTGGGCAGCCAGTACCGCTCCGCGATCTTCCATCACTCCCCCGGGCAGAAGAGCGAGGCCGAGGAGGTGGTCGCCAACCTGTCGAAGGCGAAGCTCTGGAGGGACCCCATCGTGACGCAGATCGTCCCCGCGGCGCCTTTCACCAGGGCCGAGGAAGAGCACCAGGAGTACTACGAGCGCGTCGGCACCGCGAATCCCTACTGCAGTTTCGTCGTGGAGCCGAAGGTCGCGAAGTTCCGCAAGGCGTTCCTCGACCGCCTCAAGCGCTGACGTTTGTGACAGAATTCCCCGGGCGGCAGGGAGGCCGCTCGCGTTCTTTCGGGGGATGCATGCGGGAGCAACGGCAAGCGGTGGGATGCGTGCTCTTCGCCGACGTGAGCGGCGGCACCAGGCTCTACGAATCCGTGGGTGACGCGGCCGCGCACGCCGCCATCGACGTTTGCGTGAAGCTCTTCGCGGGCATCACCCGGCGCCACGGCGGGCGCGTCATCAAGACCATCGGCGACGAAGTGATGTGCGTCTTTCCCGATGCCACCGCGGGCGGCCGTGCGGCCGCCGAGATGCAGAACGCGCTGAACACCCTCGCACCCGTGGGCAGCGTCCGGCTCGGAGCGCGCATCGGCCTGCACCATGGCCCGCTGGTGGTCCGCGAGGGCGACGTCTTCGGCGACACCGTGAACCTCGCGGCGCGCCTGACCGAGATGGCTTCGCGCAACCAGGTGATCACCTCGCTCGAGACGGTCGAGCGCTTCGAGCCGCTCCTCAAGGAGGATTGCCGGCGCCTCTACGCCATCCCCGTGAAGGGCAAGGAGAACGAGGTCGAGATGTGCGAGATCCTCTGGGCCGGGGCCGACGATCCCACCTCGCTGCTCACGCAACGCTCGCACCGAGTCTGACCCCGATTATTTCGCGGCTGGGGTGGCGGTGAGGACCTCGGCGTAGTTGAACATCGGCAGGGGCGGGGGCAGCTTGAGTGCCTCGGCCGTCTGGAGATTCAACTGCAGGGAGAAGCGCGTGAGCGTTTCCACGGGCACGCGAGCGGTCGGGATCCGGTTCATCAGGATCTGCTCGACCTTGTACGCGGTGAACTGCCCGATCGCGTGGTAGCGGCTCACGAGCCCGCTCAAGGCGCCGGTCTCCATCAGCTGCTCCGTGGACGCGAAGGTCGGCAGGCCCGCTTCCATGGCTGCGGGGATGACGACTTGCTTTGCCTGCGTGCCGAGGTAGGAGTCCGGGGGCAGGTAGAGCCACTCCGCCTTCTGCGCCTTCAGGTCACGGACCATCTGCGGCGCGCCCTCGATGGTGACTTTCTTCGCCGCATCGAGGTTGAGGGGTTTCGCGTTCACCGTGAAGCCCAGCTTCTTGCCCACCGCGCGCAGCTCCTCCACGACCACCACGGAGTTCTGCTCGGTGGGCGTATAGAGAACGCCGATGGACTTGAACGGCCGGTAGGAGGCCATGGCGCGCATCTGCGTCTCGGTCGGCGCCACGTGGAAGACGCCGGTCACGTTGCGGCCCGGCGCCTTCAGGTCGGGCACGATCTTCGCTAGCACCGGGGAGGCCACGAGCGTTAACACGACCGGGATGTCGGTGATGTGCTTCGCGGGGTCCACCGCGTCGTAAGGGCCCACGACGCCCAGTGTCACGGAGGTGCCCCAGGTGTAGATGAGGTCGGGCTTCGTGCGCCGGATCTCCTCGATGAACCCGGGCATGCGCGAAGCGTCGCGATTCAGGTCGCGGAACGTGATGTCCACCGGGATCTTGCGCGCGGCGAAATAGTCCTGGAAGCCCTTCTCGACCTCGGTCATGCCGCGGAAGGTGATGGCGTAGATGCGCAGCGGCTTCGAGCGCACCTGCGCCTGCGCGGACAGCGCCACCGCGCAAAGCACCGCCAGCACGAGGAGGAAGCGCGCGATCATGCCTTGGTGGCCTCGGCCTCTTCGGCCTCGGGAAGGACGTGCAGGGTGCCGAAGCGCATGGAGGCCGCGAAGAGCAGGCCGCAAACGAAGGCGAGCCCGGAAAGCGCGATGAAGGCTCCGGTGTAGCCCCAGAAGACCACGAGGAGGCTGGCCAGCAGCGGGCCCAGCGCGTTGCCGAGGCGCTCGAGGAACCGGTACACGCCATAAACCGCGTCGGCGCCGTACTTGCGGATCTCTTCCTGGCAATGCTCGCCCACGAGCGCGCTCTGCGCCGCGATCGACAGCGCCTGGCCCAGGCCCAGCAGGAACACCACCGCGAAGAGGACCAGGAAGCTCTCGGAGAACAGCAGCAGGAAGCCGCCCAGCCCCGAGATGATCAGCCCGAGGGCGACGTAGCGCTCGCGCCGCATGCTCGCGTCCGACATCGTCGCGGCGAAGGGGACGACCAGCACCATCATGATCGCGTAGACCATCAACATGCGTCCCGCCATCGCCTGCGTGTTGCCGATGGACACGATGTAGAGCGGCACCAGGTAGAAGCACACGCCCGTCAGCAGGATCTTGGCCGGCATCGCGGCCAGGCCGGTGAGGGTCATGAAGCGCCGGTTGGTCATCAGCGCGACGAATTCGGAGAGGCGTGGCGCGCGCGTGGGCGTCGCGTTGGCGGCGCGCAGGTCTTCCTTCGGCAGGCGCACGATGGCGAGGATCGAGAGCAACGCCATGCCCGCGGACACAGCGAAGGAAGGCCGGAAGCCGATGTTGTCCGCGAGGATGCCGCCGATCGACGGCCCGCAGACCGTGGCCACCATGATGGCGCCGATGAAGAGCGCGAAGCCCTGCGCGCGGTTGATGCGATCGGTGCGGTCGAGCACGTAGCCCTGCGCGGCCACGAACACCATCCCGTAGCCGATGGCGCAGAGGGAGCGCCACAGGAGCAGGTCGTACAGGTTGTACGCGAGCGCGGTGCCGGCGAAGCCCACGGTTGCGAAGACAGCGCCCGTCAGCATGGCCTTCCTGCGCCCCACGCGCTCGCTCCAGCCGCCCAGGTACGGCTGGCCGAGTGCCACGATCAGCATGAAGAGCATGATCGGCAACCCGATCACCACCTGCGGGGAGAGGCCCGGGATGGGCACCAGCAGCTGGTTCACGTAGCTGGGCAGGTAGGAGCGCGTGAGCTCCTCGGCGAGGATGAACGCGAAGAGCGGCGCGCGGATGCGGTTCAGGTCGGTCTCCTCGACCTTGGGCTGCGACTGCCCGGTGCCGAAGAGCTTGCCGGTGCGCAGCGCCTCCATCGCCTTCGCGGCGGGCTTCAGCTGCTCGCGCGTTTCGGCGGTAGCCTCCGCGAGCCTGCGGCGAAGCTCGCCGGCCAGCGTCTCGTAGCGCACGTTGACGTGGTCGATGGCGGTGTCGATCCAGCGCAGCAGCCGGCCGATCTCGTCGTTCACGCGGATGCGACCGCTGGGCGTGAAGTCGCCGGTGCGCATGCGCTCGACCTGACGCGTGAACTCGCCCAGGCCCGAGGCGAGCCGCGCGCCGGCCATGAAGTTCAGCAGCTCGAGCGTGAAGAAGAGCGAGACCACGAGCACGACGACCACGTCGAGCAGCACCTCGAGCAGCACTCGGTCGATGAAAGCCGAATCGATGCCGATGTGCAGCATCCCGAGCGCCTTCTGCGGCGAAACGATGGGGAGGGAGACCACGTACTGCGCCCCGATCTTCACCACGTCGCGCGCCTGTTCCGGCTGCGCCAGCGCGCCCAGCACCGCGGGCCGGCTGAAATACTCGCGTGCGGTCTCCGGCTCCTTGCCGCGCGCGTACAGCACGCGCCCGGTGGCGTCGGTGATGGCGATCGAGGAGAACTCCGGGTTTTCGGAAAACACCTCCTCGAAGGTCTGCTCCACGCCATGCAGCGAGGCGAAATCGATGCCGTAGCCCGTGGCCTTGAGGATCAGCGAGCGGATCGAGGCGCCCACGGTGAGCGCCTTCTTCTCGGTCTCGGGGACCAGCTCGCGCTCGAAGACGCGGTGGGAGAAATACGAGACGCCGGCCAGTGCCAGGACCACGCTGGCCATGATCACGCCGGCCAGCTGCCAGTAGATGCGCCAGAGGTAATTCTTGTCGAGCATCAGGCGGCCGAATCGAGCTTGCGGCGCACGTCGTCCAGCTCTTCCTTGACGCCGCGCAGGGATTCGCGCAGCGCCGCGATGGCGCCGTCGAACGCGGAGCCGGTGGTCTGCGGCGGCGGGCTGCTATCCTCGAGGTGTGTGACCGCGGTCTCCAGCACCTGCAGGTCGCGCTCGAAGCGCCGGATGACGACGATCAGCGCCAGCGGCGTCACCAGCGCCACGATGACGAAGGCGACGAGCGAAGCGATGAGGATCTCGCGGCCCACCGCGTGCGAGGCACTCTCGACGTAAACGCGCGAGTAGCGCATCGCGAGGTAGCCGATGGTGAGGTCGAAGCTGTTCTTGAGGGAGATGCCGGCGATGATCTCCTCGCCGTCTACGGCGGACCACTCCGTGCTCTTCGAGCGCTGGGCCGCGCTCTGCCAGCCGGGCGGCACTTCGCGCTTGATGCGCGCGGGGTCGGTGCTGTAGATCACCTGGCCCGTGGGATCGAAGACATCCATGCCGAGGATCAGCTTGTCGGCGGCCATCTCGCGCTGCATGAGCGGCGGAAGCGTTCCCAGCTCGGAGAACTGCAACCCCACGTTGAGCGATGCCTGGACCGCGTTCTCGATTCCGCGACCGACCACGAGGACGCGCTCCTTCACGATCTCGCCGAAGGTGCTCTTGTACTTGAAGAAGTTGAGAAAGGCGGACATGCCGATGGCGAAGAAGCCAACGACGAGGGCGACCAGGATGAATCGGATGCGTATCGTGCCCATGCCCCTACGCCCGGTCCTCGAAAGAGGTTATGCGAAACATCGTATCACGGGCCCTCGCAACTACCTAAAGTTACAACCGTAAGTCTCTGTCCTGTTTGGGTTTTCCGTGAACCGGCGGGCAACCTGTGGTAACTTGGCCAGGGTCCGGCCTACTCGGTCCGGACGGGGAGGCTGATCTTGGGCGAGAACCCCAAGGACGACACGGAAAAGATCCTCGTCGATCCGGCGATGCGAGCGCGTCAGCGCGCCCGGGGCGAAGAGAGGACACCGGTCCCCGACAGCGCCGAATCCGCGCCCGGCGCGCCGCCCCCGGCCAACGATTCCCGCCGGGCCCTGCCTCCAACTGCCGCCGCGACCAGCAACGCGCTGCCCGTGGGATCGCGCCTGCATGAATACCGCATCGACGGGGTCCTCGGCCAGGGAGGCTTCGGTATTGCCTATGCGGCGACCGACGTGAACCTCAACGCGAAGGTGGTGATCAAGGAATACCTGCCCGAGGATTTCGCCTACCGCACCCTCGACAACACGGTGTCGGCGCGCGCGGACGACGACCAGGGCTTCTACCAGAGCGGCCTCGACAACTTCCTCGTCGAGGCGCGCACGCTGGCCACGTTCCGCCATCCGAACATCGTGCGCGTGGCGCGCTTCTTCGAGGCGCACAAGACCGCCTACATGGTGCTCGAGTACGAGCGCGGCCATTCGCTCAAGACTTGGCGCAAGAAGCGCATGCACGTCCCCGAGCAGCAGCTGGCGAGCCTCTTCGCACCGCTCTTCGACGGCCTCGCGGTCGTGCATCGCGCCGGCTACCTGCACCGCGACATCAAGCCGGACAACATCTACGTCCGCGACGACGACGCCACGCTGGTCCTGCTCGACTTCGGAGCCGCGCGCCAGACCACCAGCCAGTCCGCCGACACCGGCTCGGTGGTCACGCCCGGCTACGGGCCGATCGAGCAGTACGCGGGCGGCGGGTGCCAGGGGCCGTGGACCGACATCTACGCCCTCGGTGCCACGTTCTTCTGGCTGGTCACCGGCAAGAAGCCGATCGAGGCGCCCGAACGCCTCGCCGGCGAGGATCCTCTGCCCAGCGCCGAGACGCTCGCCAAGGGGCGCTACAGCGAGGATTTCCTGCGTGCCATCGACTGGGCGCTCAAGGTGCACCCGAAGGACCGCCCGCAGGACATCAACCAGTTCCGCGCCGCGCTCTTCGCCTCGGCAGGCGAGCTCGGCCTGCAGGACGCGCTCCTCGCGAGCGAGGAGGAGTACGCGCCCGCGACGAAAGAGGGCTGGATCGCGGCGCTGGGCGCTCCGCACAAGCTGAAAGCGCGGCTCTCCAGTCTCACGCGCTCGCTCACGCGCCCGGCCTCCTGGCCCATCGCGGTCAAGATGATGCTCGCCATGGCCGCCACGGCGCTGCTGCCGATGGTGATCACTGCCTACTACAACCTGAACGCCACGCTCGACTCCGTGGCGCGCAACGAGCTGCGCAACCTCGAGCAGCTCTCCGAGAGCACGGCGGGGCGCATCTCGCAGCTGATCGGCGACAGCCGCAACCTCGCGAACTACCTCGGCACCGACGAGGACTTCGTCACCTTCCTTTCCAGGCCGGCGACGCCCGCCAGCAAGGCGGCGCTGAAGGCGAAGCTGGACGGGCTGATCCGGTCGAATCCCGACGTGCAGCTGGCGATGGTGTTCGATCCCGCCGGCAATGCCGTGGTCTCCAGCGACGCGCAGGTGATGGGCCGAAACTTCAAGTTCCGCGAGTACTTCAAGGTCGCGATGCAGGGCCGTCCGTTCATGACGGGCATCGTGGTCGGCGCGGTCGCGGGCCAGCCGGGGGTGTTCTATTCGAATCCGGTCTTCGGCCCGGACGGCAGGACGGTGATCGGCGCGGTCGTGCTGCGCATCCTCGCCGACCCCGTCGGACGTATCCTCAAGGTGGCGCAGGCGGGCGGCGACCGCACCCCGTTCCTCATCGACGATGATGGCGTGATCGTCTGGCACCCGAACGAGAAGCTGCTCTACTCCAGCCTGGTGCCGATCCGCAAGGAAACGCTCGACGAGATCATCTCCGACCAGCGCTTCCGCCGCCAGAAGATCGAGAGCGTCGACCAGCCCGAGCTCGCCAAGGTCATGGTCCGCGCCAAGCAGGGCGGCAACGTGACCTACTTCTCGAAGTCCGCCCAGCGCGAGGAGATCGCCGGTTATGCGCCGGTCGCGGGCACCGAGTGGACCGTGGCGGTCTCCGAATCGCGCGATTACTTCGCGGCACCGCTCAACAAGTTGTTCCAGAACGTGCTGCTGAGCGTGGTCCTGGTGGGCGCCGTCTTCGTGCTGATCGCGATGCTCTTCGCGCGAACGATCGTGAAGCCGATCCAGAAGCTCACGGCCGCGGCGCATGCGCTGAAGAGCGGCGACTACGCCAACGCGAACATCGCCGTGCGCTCCAACGACGAGGTGGGCCAGCTCGCGCGCAC
>JBKJYC010000103.1:0-5307 GCA_046715885.1 Usitatibacter sp. | reverse complement strand
ATCGCCAAGGCGGCGCCTGCGCTCAACTCGCGCAAGCCGGTGCAGATCGAAAGCCGCATCTTCAACCGCAACCGCACGGTGGGCGCCATGCTCTCGGGCGAGCTCGCGCGCCGCTATGGGCACCAGGGGCTGCCCGACGACACGATCCACGTGAAGTTCAAGGGCACCGCCGGCCAGACCTTCGGCGGCTGGCTTGCCCACGGCGTCACCTTCGAGCTCGAGGGCGACGCCAACGACTATGTCGGCAAGGGCCTGTCCGGGGGGCGCATCGTGATCCGCCCGCCCGAGGAGTCGCCGCTCATTCCCGAGGAGAACATCATCGTCGGCAACACGGTGATGTACGGGGCGATCACCGGCGAGGCGTATTTCCGCGGTGTCGCGGGCGAGCGCTTCTGCGTGCGCAACTCGGGCGCCACGGCCGTCGTCGAGGGCGTGGGCGACCACGGCTGCGAGTACATGACCGGCGGCACGGTAGTCGTGCTCGGCAAGGCCGGGCGCAACTTCGCCGCGGGCATGTCGGGCGGCATCGCCTATGTGCTCGACGAGGAGGGGGACTTCGCCCAGCGCTGCAACATGGCGATGGTCGAGCTGGAGCCCATCCCCGAGGAAGAGAGCGCCGCCGCCGCCGAGGGCAACACGGAGCTCGAGACCCACGGCAAGGTGAAGATCGACCACATGGCCGGGCATGACGACGAGATGCTGAAGAGCCTGGTCCAGCGCCACCTGCTGTTCACCGGCAGCGACCGTGCGCGCCGGGTGCTGGAGAACTGGGCGCTGTACCTGCCCAGGTTCGTGAAGGTCATGCCGCTCGAATACCGGCGCGCGCTGAAGGAAATGGCGCAGGAGCAGGAACAGGCCAAGACGGAGCCGGCGATGCAACGCGCGGAAGTCAGGGCGAACGACTGATGGGAAAAATCACCGGATTCCTCGAAATCGAGCGCAAGGACCGCGCGTACGCGCCGGTGGCCGAGCGCGTGAGGTTCTACAAGGAGTTCATCAAGCCGCTGCCGGACGCGGAAGTGAGCCAGCAGGGCGCGCGCTGCATGGATTGCGGCATCCCGTTCTGCCAGACGGGCTGCCCGGTGAACAACATCATTCCCGACTGGAACGACCTCGTTTACCGCAACAACTGGCGCGAGGCGCTCGACGTCCTGCATTCGACCAACAACTTCCCCGAGTTCACCGGGCGCGTCTGCCCGGCACCCTGCGAAGCCGCTTGCGTCCTCAACATCAACGAGGATCCCGTCGCCATCAAATCGATCGAGCAGGCCATCGTCGACAAGGGTTGGAACGAGGGCTGGATCGCTCCTCTGGTGTGCATGCAGAAGACCGGAAAGAAGGTTGCGGTCGTGGGCTCGGGGCCGGCGGGCCTGGCGGCGGCCCAGCAGCTCGCGCGCGCCGGCCATGACGTGACCCTGTTCGAGAAGAGCAATCGCATCGGCGGCCTGCTGCGCTACGGCATCCCCGATTTCAAGATGGAGAAGCACCTGATCGACCGGCGCGTGGAGCAGATGGCCGCCGAGGGCGTGACGTTCAAGCCCGGAGTCCACGTGGGCGTGACGGCACCCGCGAAAACGCTGCTCGATGAGTTCGATGCCGTGCTGCTCACCGGAGGCGCGGAGCATCCGAGGGAGTTGCCGGTGCCCGGACGCGAGCTGGGCGGCATTCACTTCGCGATGGAGTTCCTGCCGCTCCAGAACAAGAAGGTGGCCGGCGACAACGTGCCGGACCAGATCGTCGCCACGGGCAAGCACGTCGTGGTGATCGGCGGGGGCGACACGGGCAGCGACTGTATCGGCACTTCGATCCGGCAGGGTGCCAGGTCGGTCGTGAACTTCGAGCTGATGCCGCAGCCGCCCGAGCAGGAAGACAAGCCGCTCACCTGGCCCTATTGGCCGATGAAGCTGCGCACCTCGTCTTCCCATGAAGAGGGCGCCGAGCGCGATTTCGCGGTCGCGACGAAGTCGTTCAACGGGAAGGACGGCAAGGTGGACAGCCTGACTGCGTGCCACGTCGAATGGGTGAAGGACGAGAAGGGTGCCCTGGCGATGCAGGAGGTGCCGGGTTCCGAGTTCACGATCCCGGCGCAGCTGGTGCTCCTCGCCATGGGCTACGTGCATCCCGTGCACCAGGGCATGGTCGAAGAGCTGGCCGTCGCCAAGGATGCGCGCGGCAACGTGAAGGCGGCCACCGAAGGCGACGGCTGCTACAAGACCTCGGTGCCGAAGGTGTTCGCGGCAGGCGACATGCGCCGCGGGCAATCGCTCGTGGTCTGGGCGATCCGCGAGGGCCGCCAGGCCGCGCGCGAGGTGGACGCGTTCCTGATGGGGCGTTCGGACCTGCCCCGCTGAGGGTGCTCAAGTCCCTCGCCTTCATCGCGATCGCGAGCTACCTCGGCCTCGCGGCGGTGCTCTGGCTGCTGCAGGAGAAGATCCTCTTCTACCCGCAACCGGTCTTCGCCCGCACGCACGCACCGGCCGGCTGGTCCCTCGAGGAAGTGCGCATCACCGCCAGGGATGGAACGAAGCTGGCCGGCATCCTGGTGAAGCCGCCGGGCGGACCGGCGCCCCTGGTGATCTACTACGGCGGCAACGCGGACGAGGCCACCGCCTGGGCGCCCGTGGCCGACCGCTATGGGCGGCGCGCCGTGCTGCTGGTGAACTATCGCGGCTACGGCAACAGCGCGGGCTCGCCGTCCGAGAAGGCGCTGGTGAGCGATGCCGTGGAGATCATCGACTGGGCATCGAAGCGCGGCGATGTCGATGCATCGCGCGTCGCGCTGCACGGGGTCAGCCTCGGCACCGGGATCGCGGTGCAGGTCGCGGCGCAGCGGCCGGTGCGCGCGCTGCTGCTCACCTCGCCCTACGACAGCGTCCTCAACGTCGCCAAGGCGGTGTACCCCTTCATGCCGGTCGCATGGCTGCTGCGCCACCCGTTCGACTCCGCGGCGCTCGCACCGCGCCTGAAGGTGCCCGCGTTGGTCGTCTTCGGCACCTCCGACACGATCATCGGGCGCAAGCACTCCGAGCGCCTCGCCGACCTGTGGGGCGGTCCTACCGAGCGCGTTGCCCTCGAGGGCCGCGACCACAACGACATCGACGGCGACCCGGCGTACTATCCCGCGCTCTCCGGCTTCCTCGATCGCCACCTGTAAGATAATTTTCGTCCCATGCAAAACGACACGTTCCTGCGCGCGCTGCTTCGCCAGCCCACTCCGTACACCCCCATCTGGATCATGAGGCAGGCGGGGCGCTACCTTCCCGAGTACAACACCACGCGCAAGAAGGCCGGCAGCTTCCTCGTGCTGGCCAAAACGCCGGAACTCGCGTGCGAGGTGACGCTCCAGCCCCTGGAGCGCTTCGCGCTCGACGCCGCGATCATCTTCTCCGACATCCTCACCGTGCCCGACGCCATGGGCCTGGGGCTCTACTTCGTCGACGGCGAGGGGCCGAAGCTCGAGCGACCCGTGCGCGACGAAGCCGGCGTCGCGAAGCTGGCCACGCCCGACATGGCTCGGCTGCAGTACGTCTTCGATGCGATCGCCCTCACGCGCAAGGAGCTGAAGGGCCGCGTGCCGCTCATCGGTTTTTCGGGCAGTCCGTTCACGCTCGCGTGCTACATGATCGAAGGCGGCGGCAGCGACGATTTCCGGCTGGTGAAGTCGATGCTCTACTCGCGTCCCGACCTGCTCCACCGCATCCTGCGCGTGAATGCACAGGCCGTGACGGCCTACCTCAACGCGCAGATCGATGCCGGAGCCCAGGCCGTGCAGATCTTCGACACCTGGGGAGGCACGCTCTCGGACGCCGCGTTCCGCGAGTTCTCGCTCGCCTATTCGATGCAGGTCCTGGCGGGAATCAAGCACGACCGGCAAGGCCAACACGTCCCGCGCATCCTTTTCACGAAGGGCGGGGGCCAGTGGCTGGAAGCCATGGCGGGCTCCGGCGCCGACGCGCTGGGCCTGGACTGGACCACGGACCTGGGCGATGCGCGCCATCGCGTGGGCTCCAGGGTAGCTCTGCAGGGGAACATGGATCCCATGGCCCTCTTCGGCTCCCCGGCGGCCATCGCGGCCGAGGCGAAACGCATCCTGGAGCGCTTCGGAACGGGCCCCGGCCATGTTTTCAACCTCGGGCACGGGGTATCCCAGCACACCTCGCCGGAGCACGTGCACGCCCTGGTGGAAGCGGTTCATTCGCACTCCCTCGCGATCGCCACCACCTGAGTCGTGTCAAGAAAAATATTTGCGTCGTAGTGGTTGCTTATTCACACGGGTTTGGTCCACGCCTGTTTTCCGCCTGCAAGACCGGGCTTTGTCCGGGAACCCGGAATAATGTTAAAGATCAGTCGGTTCCGTGATGGGGGGGTGGCGCACCAAACGCGCTTCTCCTCGGCCATGGAAGGCCTTTCCGAGGGGAATTCGAGTTCTTCACAGACTTATCCACATCCCGCCCACGCCTTGAAAATCGCGCAAATCGCCCTCGACGTGCCGCTCGATGCGACGTTCGATTTCCGCCTCCCCGAAGGCGTCGATGCCGGCGTCGGAAGCCTCGTGGTGGTGCCGTTCGGACGCGCGCGCAAGGTGGGCGTGGTCGTGGGGCGCGCCTCCAGGTCCGAGGTGCCGGACGAGCGCCTGCGGGACGTCGAAGTGGCGATCCCGGACGTACCCCGGCTGGGCAAGGCGGAGCTGGAGCTCTACCGCTTCTGCGCGGACTACTACCAGCGGCCCCTGGGTGAAGTGATCGCCGCGAGCCTGCCTCCGAGGATCCGGCAGGTGAGCCGGCGGCGGTTCCCCGACGCACCCCCTCCCGCCGGCAACGACCCGGGTTTCTTTGAGGCGTTCGCGCTCACGCCCGACCAGGCGACGGCCCTGGATCTCATCCGCGAAGGATCGGATCGCTTCCATCCCGTCCTGATGCACGGCGTGACCGGCAGCGGGAAGACGGAGGTCTATCTGCGCGCGGTTGCCGATACGCTCGCCCGCGGGAAGCAGGCGCTCTTTCTGGTTCCCGAAATCGGCCTCACGCCGCAGCTGGAGGCGCTGGTGCGCGGCCGCTTTCCCGGCGCGGTGGTCGTCGCGGCGCACAGCCACCTGTCCGAGGGCGACCGCGCCGCGGCGTGGCTGGCGGCGCAGTCGGGACGCGCGCGAATCGTGCTCGGGACGCGCCTCGCCGTGCTCTCGCCCTTCGCCGACCTCGGCCTCATCGTCGTGGACGAGGAGCACGACGCCTCGTTCAAGCAGCAAGAAGGGCTGCGCTACTCCGCGCGCGATGCAGCGGTCGCTCTCGCCAAGCGCGCGCGCTGTCC
>JBKJYC010000102.1:0-2758 GCA_046715885.1 Usitatibacter sp. | reverse complement strand
GCTTGGCTCCCTGCTGCACCGCGTTCTTGATCCAGGTGGCGGCGACCGGATGGTTCGAGGTGGGATTCGCACCGATGAGGAAGATCACTTCCGCCTTGGCGACATCCGACACCTGGTTCGACACCGCGCCCGAGCCGATGCCCTCGAGCAACGCCACCACCGACGAGGCGTGGCACAGGCGCGTGCAGTGGTCGACGTTGTTGGTGCCGAAGCCGGTGCGCACCAGCTTCTGGAACAGGTAGGCCTCCTCGTTGGAGCCCTTGGCGCTGCCGAAGCCGGCGAGCGCGTTCGGACCGCTCTCGTCGCGAACGCCGGCGAGCCCTTTCGCCGCGAGGTCGAGGGCCTCCTCCCACGTCGCCTCACGGAACACCTCGCTCCACTTCAGCGGATCGACCGTGAACTCGGCGTGCTTGGGCGCTTCGGCCCTGCGGATGAGCGGCTTCGTGAGCCGCTGGGGATGCTGGACGTAGTCGAAGCCGAAGCGGCCCTTCACGCACAGGCGCTCGTGGTTCGACGGGCCGTCGCGGCCGTCCACGCGCACGATGGCGTTGTCCTTCACGTGGTAGGTGAGCTGGCACCCCACGCCGCAGTACGGGCAGACGGAATGCACGGTCTTGTCGGCCTTCACCGCGTAGGCATTCTTCGCGGGCGCCAGCGCGCCGGTGGGACAGGCCTGCACGCATTCGCCGCACGCGACGCACGTCGACTCGCCCATCGGGTCGTCGAAGTCGAAGACGATCTTCGAATCGTGGCCGCGGAACGCGTAGCCGATCACGTCGTTGTTCTGCTCCTCGCGGCACGCACGAACGCAGCGCGTGCACTGGATGCACGCGTCGAGGTTCACGGTCATGGCCGGGTGGGTGGCATCGCGCGCCGGCTGCTCGCGCGGCGCGAAGCGCGGCTTCGAGACGCCGAGGCGCGTGGCCCACAGCTCGAGCTCGTTGGCGCCCGGCTTCAGGTCCTGCGCCGGCACGTCGCTCTTCAGGAGCTCCACCACCATCTTCTGCGAGTGCAGCGCGCGCGCGGAGTTGGAAGAGACCTCCATGTCCTTCGCCGGCTGGCGGCAGCACGACGGGGCCAGCACGCGCTCGCCCTTGATCTCCACCACGCAGGCCCTGCAGTTTCCATCGGGCCGGTAGCCTTCCTTGTAGCACAGGCGCGGGATGTCGACGCCGTGGCGCGCGGCCGACTGGATGATCGTCTCGCCCGCGTAGGCGGAGATGGTCTCGCCATTCAGCTTGAAGTCGATGGTTTCGGAGCCGACCAGCTCGTTCATTTTCATGCGTCAGACCTCGTGCGGGAAGTGCTTGGCCACGCACCGGATCGGATTCGGCGCCGCCTGCCCCAGGCCGCAGATCGACGCATCCGCCATCGCTTGTGACAGCTCCTCCAGCAAAGCGTTGTCCCACTTCTTCGCTTCCATCAGGTGCGCGGCCTTGGCGGTGCCCACCCGGCAGGGCGTGCACTGGCCGCAGGACTCGTGCGCGAAGAAGCGCATCAGGTTGGTCGCGGCATCGCGCGCCTTGTCGTGCTGCGAGAGAATGATCACCGCCGCCGAGCCGATGAAGCAGCCGTGGGGCTGCAGCGTGTCGAAGTCGAGCGGGATGTCGCCCATCGACGCCGGCAGGATGCCGCCGGAGGCACCGCCCGGAAGGTACGCGTAGAACTCGTGGCCGGGTTGCATGCCGCCGCAATATTCCGCGATCAGCTCCTTCACGGTGATGCCCGCGGGTGCGAGGTGCACCCCGGGCTCGTTCACCCGGCCCGAGACCGAGAACGAGCGCAGACCCTTGCGGCCGTTGCGCCCATGACCCGCAAACCAGTCGGCGCCCTTCTCCAGGATGTCGCGCACCCAGTGCAGCGTCTCCATGTTGTGCTCGAGCGTCGGACGCCCGAAGAGGCCCACCTGCGCCACATAGGGCGGGCGCAGGCGCGGCATGCCCTTCTTGCCCTCGATCGACTCGATCATCGCGGACTCCTCGCCGCAGATGTAGGCGCCGGCGCCGCGTCGCAGGTGGATCGCCGGCAGGGGCCTCGCGGGCGGGTCGGCCTTGAGCGCATTGATCTCGCGCTCGAGCATCTCGCGGCAGGCGTGGTACTCGTCGCGCAGGTAGATCCAGATGGACTCGATGCCCACGGCCCAGGCGGCGATCAACATGCCCTCGAGGAAGCGGTGCGGGTCGCGCTCGAGGTAGTAACGGTCCTTGAAAGTGCCCGGCTCGCCCTCGTCGATGTTGATCGCCATGTACCGGGGCCCCGCCTCGGCGCGCACGATGCGCCACTTGCGCCCCGCGGGGAAACCCGCGCCGCCCAGGCCGCGCAGGCCCGCGTCCTCCATCGTCTTCAATACCGACTCGAGGTCGCGCTTGCCTTCCACGCAGTCGAGCCAGGTCCGGTAGCCGCCCGCGGCGCGGTACGCGGTGTAGTCGACATACGGCGTGGCGGGCGGCTTCGTGGCTGCGGCCTTCACGGTGGCCGTGACGTTCTCGACGCTCGCGTGGCCGAAAGCGTTCTGTCCCACGCACACCGCGGGCGCCTCCTCGCAGCGTCCGATGCAGGGCACGCCGATCACCCGCGCGCTGGGCCCGAGCGTGGCCTTCAGCTTCTCCATCAGCGGCATCGCGCCCGCCATCGCGCACGAGAGCGTCTCGCACACGCGCACAGTCACCTTCGCCGGCGCGGCTACGCCTTGCTTCACGTTGTCGAAGAGGTGATATAAGCTCGCCAACTCGTAGACCTCGGCCAAGGAGAGCATCAA
>JBKJYC010000101.1:0-4246 GCA_046715885.1 Usitatibacter sp. | reverse complement strand
GGCGCGTGGCGGCGCCATTGCCGCGCGCCTACGAGTGGCTCGACGGCTCGGCCTACCTCACGCACGTCGAGCGCGTGCGCCGGGCGCGCAAGGCCGAGGTGCCCGAGAGCTACTACTCCGACCCCCTCATGTACCAGGGTGGCGCGGGCGACATGATGGGGCCGCGCGATCCCATCCTCGCGCTCACGGAAGACTGGGGCATCGACCTCGAGGGCGAGGTGGGGGCCATCACCGGCGACGTGGCGATGGGCTCCACACCGGCGCAAGCCTCGGTGGCGGTGCGCCTCATCACGCTCGTGAACGACGTCTCGTTTCGCAACCTCATTCCCGCGGAGCTGGCGAAAGGCTTCGGCTTCGTGAACGGCAAGGGCGCCAACGCGCTCGCTCCCGTGGCGGTGACGCCCGACGAGCTTGGCGGCGGGTGGGACGGCGGGAAGGTCCACTTCCGCCTGGTCGCCCACGTGAACGGCAAATGGTTCGGCAACCCCGACGCCGGCGCCGACGCGACTTTCAGCCTCTTCGACCTGATCGCCCACGCCGCGAAGACGCGCGAGTTGAAGGCGGGCACGATGATCGGCACCGGCACCATCTCCAACCGCGATCCCGCCACCGGCTATGCCTGCATCATGGAGGCGCGCGTGGTCGAACAGGTGGAGCGGGGCGAAGCGAAAACGCCGTTCCTCAAGTTCGGCGACCGCGTGAGGATCGAGATGTTCGACCACCACGGCGAGACCATCTTCGGCGCGATCGAGCAGAAGGTGGAGAAGCACACACGATGACCGGCGAAACCGCACACAACCTGCGCGGCGATTACAGCCGCATGCGTCCCGACCACACGGTCGACCAGGACTGGGAGGGGTACTCGCCCGAGGAGCACGACCTGTGGCGGCGGCTGTACGCGCGCCAGGTGGCGCTGGCGCCGCGCTATGCGTGCGACGAGTTCTGCGATACGCTGGCCACGCTCGACTTCAGCGCGGGTGTGCCGAGCTTCGACCTCGTGAACCCGAAGCTGCGTGCCGCGACCGACTGGCGGCTGGTCGCCGTGCCCGGCCTGGTGCCCGACCTCACCTTCTTCGACCACCTAGCGAACCGCCGCTTCCCGGTGACGGTGTGGCTGCGAAAGCCCGAGGAGTTCGACTACATCGTCGAGCCCGACATCTTCCACGACTTCTACGGCCACGTGCCGTTGCTCTTCCAGCCCGTGTTCGCGGACTACCTGCAGGCGTACGGGAAGGGCGGTATCAAGGCGCACGAACTGGGCGCCATCGAGATGCTGGCGCGACTCTACTGGTACACGGTGGAATTCGGCTTGATCGACACGCCCAGGGGGATCCGCAGCTATGGAGCCGGCATCCTCTCGTCCGCCGGCGAGCTGCCCTACTGCATCGACAGCCCCAACCCGAATCGCATCGGATTCGAGCTGCTGCGCATCATGCAGACGCGCTACAAGATCGATACGTTCCAGGAAACCTACTTCGTCATTCGCGACTTCGGGCAGCTGTTCGAGGCGACCGCGCCGGATTTCACGCCGTACTACGAGCGGCTTCGCGGGCGCGAGCCGATCGCGCCCTCGAGCGTGCTCGCCTCGGACCGCGTCTACCACCGCGGGCTACTTCCGGTCCGCGCCGCGTGAGGGCTCGGCGCTCAACGCCAGGTCGGGCTCGAGCGTGCCCATGTAGAGCTCGCGGATGAAGCTCACGAAGCGCGGGTCGTAGATCGCGCTGTGGTCCTTGATCAGCTCCGGCGACGCCCGGATGTTGAGGATCGGCGCCGTGCCCGAGAGCTGCGTCGCCACCGGGATGAGGACCGTGCCCGCGCAGAACGGCCGCACGTACGCGGGGCTCCAGTTGGGCCCGAGCGAGGTGGTGAAATTCCGGTGGTTCAGGAATTCCGCCTGGATGGCCGCGAGGCTGTTCTCCGACCAGGCCGCGCACCCTGTCACCAGCGTCGGATAGACCGGCTTCGCCTTGAACTCCGACTCGTTGAACTCGCGCACCGTCATCAGCTGGTGGGTGATATAGCGCGGGTCGTGCCCGAACGTATGCCGGTCCGCGCGCGCCTGCTCCCCGGAGGTGTAGCGGTTGGCCAGCGGCAGGAGGAGGCGGGCGATCGGAAACGCCTTGCTGGTCGCGACATCGCCCGCGGAGGTCACCGAAACGAAGATCGGCGCGCGGTAGCCATCGTGCTGCCATTTGCGCGCGATGCTGTGCAACGCCTCGAAGCGGGTCGCCTCGAGCGCCGGGTTGATCAGCACGATCATGTCCCCGGACCTCGAGAGCGAGGGCGGCGAAGGCCGGGCGGTTCCCGTTCGCCGGTCGCGGCGCACCGCCTCGTCGAACGCCGCCAGGTTCTGGACCACGGTGCCGCCCAGCCCCGTGAGCAGGATGTGGCCCCCGAAACTGTGCCCGATGAACATCATGCGCACCGGCTTGGTCCGCGGGTCCTTGTGATTGCCGTTCGCCATGTCGGCCAGCGCGTCCAGACGCGCGATCAGCTCGCGGATTCCGCCTTGCGCGACTTCAGCCGCGACACCCTTGCGGTTCCAGAACGTGAGCTGCTGCAGCGGCCCCTTGATCGCGTTGGGTGACCCGCGCCAGCCGACGTAGATCCCGATCACGGCGCGCTGCTGCCCCGCGTTGGCCACTCCGCCGCATTCCGCGACCGCGACGTCGCGCAGCAGCCGGCGGAAATTCTCGACGTTCCCGTCCTCGGCGTCGGCGCCGTGCTTCCAGCCGTGCACGTAGACCAGCAGGTTGACCTGGCGGCTATCGCCCACGCACTCGGAGGAGGTCGAAGGATCCTGGAGCTGTCCGCGAAGCCGGTCGAGCACCTTGTCCATTTGCCGGGAGACCGCCCCCTCATCGAGGTACTCCCAGCCCTGGTCGTCCAACTCGACGAAGTAAAGCCTGTAGGCGTAGCGCGGTGCCGCCGAGAGCTCCGTGGCCCGCTCCTCGAAGGTCGCCGCGCAGCGCGCCAGGGCCTCCGCGGAAAGCTTGCCGTTGTCGTGTTGCGGATTGCACCCGATGACCGCTTCGGCCTGCGTGCGGATCATTCGGGGCGTGGAGCATCCCGCGAGGCAGGCCAGCACGAGCACCGGAAAGAGAGCGCGCGCTGCAAGTCGGAGATCGATTGTCATGGGCCTCCCGGCATCGAATCCTGTCAGTCGTTATAGGGCCTGGCGCGTCTGTTCACCCTACCCGCGCAGGGTGGTTCGCGAGCTGAACCCTCCCTCTAGAGCCGCGCGGCGACGCGCTCGCGGAACCCTTGGCGGAACCGGCTCTCCCCGCCCTGCGCCGGATGCCGGACATAGCCCGAGCATTCCACCTCGTCCCAGCGCGCCATCGCGTCCTCGGCGACCTTGCCGACGGCGATGATCTCCAAGGGGTGGGTGAAGCACTCGAGCATCGCGTTCAACGCGGCGCGGCCGTGCGCCACTTCGGAAAGCTTCGGCTTGCGGTTGGTGGTGATCGCGTCCTGGTAGGGGTGCCACGGGAACGTGTTCCAGAGCACCACGTCGTAGGCGGCCCCTGCGTGATCGATCTCGTCCCAGATCACGTGGGCGCTGCGCTCCTTGAAGGGCCTGGTGTGCGCATCGCGGCTGGTGAGCTGGAGCGGCCGGCGTGCGACCAGGTCGGCCTTGTGCACCAGCTCGTGCTCGGAACAGAACGCGATGCCCGAGAACCGGCACCCGCGATGGCTCGGCGCCTCGCCCATCAACATGAAGCGGGCGCTGCGTTGGCGCGCCTCCAGGTAGGCCGCGAGATTGCCGAGCCGGCGCTTCGGCATTTCGCGCCGAGGCGCGCCGTCGCGTTCGTCGTGGTCCCGCCATGGATTGAACACCCGCTCGGGCCCGGCGGGGCCGTGCTCGAGCAGGGCCAGCAGTCGCTGCAACGGATCCGCCATGGCTACTGGACGCGGACCCAGAGCGGCTCGACGACGTTGTCCGCGCGGTGCACCGCCTGCACGTTCGCGCGCGTGGCCCACGGAATCACCTGCCGATGCAGGGGAATCGTGTAGATGTTCTCGCGCGCGCGCTGCAGGCCCTGGAGCATGACCGCCGAGCGCTTCGCCGGATCCATCTCAATTTCGGCCGCCTCGGCGAGCTTGTCGAGCGCCGCGTCGCGATAGCGGCCCGAGTTGAAATCCCCGCGGCCCTTGCCGTCGCGGCTGTGCAGGACGGGTGTCAGCGTGAAGCCCGGGTCCGTGGCCGCGCCTCCCCAGCCGTACAGATGCATGCTGTGGTCGA
>JBKJYC010000100.1:0-3502 GCA_046715885.1 Usitatibacter sp. | reverse complement strand
CTCCTCGGCGGCTCTACGGTCCGTGAAGGGATCGGGCCCTTCCTCCCGGTCAGGTCGTCGCGAATTCGAGCAGCCAACCGCAAGCCACGGGCCCGAGCCCGGCGGTCGGGGAAGGTCCACGCCTTTGAGCGTGCCGACGAGACCGAAAGTGACCGGGGTTTCGGCGAGGACTGTTTGAACGTGCAGGGAAACAAGGCGGGGTCATCGCCTTGTTTTTATGGAGGCCGTGAGTTCCGCAGCCGCCGGTCATTTTCGGTTCCGGAGGGGACCGCGAGTGTCAACGACGCGGAATGGCGAGCAGGCTGGACCTTCCCCGGCCACCTTCGTCGCGGCTGGACCTTCCTCGGCCGCCGGGCTCGTGAGCTGGATCGCTGGACCTTCCTCGACCGTCGGGCTCGGGACTAAATCTCGCGCCAGTCGAACCCGGTTTCCTGGGAGGCGACACCGACCCAGGTGTCCTCGCAGCCCAGCGCGGCGGCGAGCGCAGCCACCGCGAGCGCGGTGGTGTTGTTCTGCTTCGAGAGGTGCGCGGCGACGATGTGCCGAAGCTTGTCGCAGTCGAGGTTCGCGAGCAGCGCGCCCGCGTCGCGGTTCGACAGATGCCCGAACCGACCGGAAACGCGATGCTTGAGGCTGACGGGATAGGTCCCGGACATCAGCATCTCGAGGTCGTGGTTGCACTCGAGGACCAGCGCGTCGCACGCCGTGAGCTTTTCCTCGACGTGCGCGGTGGTGCAGCCGAGGTCCGTGACTACTCCCAGGCGCACCGCCCCGTCGCCGAAGACGTATTGCACCGGCTCGCGCGCGTCGTGCGGGACCGGGAAGGGCTCGACCTGCAGGTCGGCGATGGCGAAAGGCGCGTGCGAATCGATGAGGCGCACGAGCGTGGCGGGAAACTCGTCGGGAAGCCACTGCGCCGTGCCGCGGGTGAGGTACACCGGGATGCCGTGGCGTTTCGCGAAAGGCGCGACACCGCACAGGTGATCGTCGTGCTCGTGCGTGACCACGATGCCTGTGAGGTCGGCGGGCCTGAGGCCGAGGCGCCCGAGCCGGGCCTTCGTTTCGGCGATGCCGAAGCCGCAGTCCATCATCACGCGGGTGCGGCCGCGCTCCACGACCAGGGCGTTGCCCGAGCTGCCGCTGCCCAGGGAGGCGAACCTCACTACTTGAGCTGGTCGAACAGCAGCGACAGGATCTTCTTGCCCGTGTTGCTCTTTTCGGTCGCGCCCGCCGTGCTCTGCACCTCGACCTGCGACATGTTCGCGCCGGCGTCGGCGACGTGGATGCGGAATTGGGGTTGAGCGGTTTTCGGCGTGGCCTTCCAGAACGCGAGCTTGTCGAGGAAGCCCTGCTTCTCGCCCGCCTTCAGGTCCACGTCGGGATCGATGTAGCGCACGAAGAACAGGCCCTTCGAGCGGTCGCGGTCCTCGACGGTGAAGCCGACGCGGTCGAGCGCCAGGCCGACGCGGCGCCAGGCGCGGTCGAAGCCGTCGTTCACCACCAGGGGCCCAGCGCCATTGTTCTCCAGCACCGCATTCTTCGCGGCGGCGACGGCGGCGGAGGCGCTCGCGGAGGCCTTGGCCTGCGGGTTCAGGCCGGCGGCGGCAACCACTTTCTTGTCGTCGTAGCCGAACTTCACCAGGATCCGGCTCAGCATCTCGGCTTCGAGCTCGCGGTTGGCGGGGCGCGGCTGCCACACGGCGCGGTCCTGCTGCTGGCTCGTGTACACCTCTTCCATGCCGCGATGGCTCACGTAGATCTCGGTGGTTCCCGGCTCGCTGCCCTTTTCCAGGCGCGTGCGGAACTTGTCACGCTCGCTGGTGGACCAGAGCTGGTCGATCACGCGTCCGAGCGTGCGCCTCAGGATGTCCTGCGGAATCTTGGCGCGGTCCTCGGCCCAGTCGGTCTCCATGATCCCGACCTCGGGGCTCTCGCGCTGGATGGCGAACCCCTGCTCGGTCCAGAAGTCGCGGACCACCGGCCACACCTTTTCCGGCGGCGTCTTCACCACCAGCCAGCGCTGGTCGCCGAAGCGCTCGACGCGGGCGCCATCCACGGCCGGCAACACGCCCGATGCCGCGGCAGGCCCGGCGCCGCCACCTGCGCGCTCACGGCTGTAGGTCGAGAACGTGGTCTGGGCCTTGGGATCCGGAATCGCGAAGCGGTCGTCCACGGAAGGGGCGCTCAGCTCGGGCGGGACCTCGAGCGGCTGCGAGCTCGACCTCGCGGTGCTGCTCTTGTACTCGATGCTCTTGGTGCCGGAGGTCGAGCAACCGGCGGCGAGCGCGCCAAGCGCCACGACGATGAGGGAAGTGCGGAACACGTGCTTCATGGGCATCCTTATTTCAGGCAATGCACCCGGCCTCGCGGAGCGCGGAGGCGAGCGTCTCGTGGTGCTGCGGCGTGAAAGGCGTGAGCGGCAGGCGGATGCCGTCGGCAATCCGTCCCATCTGGTTCAGCGCCCATTTCACGGGGATGGGGTTGGTCTCGAGGAACAGGTTGCGGTGGAGCCCGAGGAGGCGGTTGTTGATCTCGATCGCCTTCCTCGACTCGCCCTGGCGGGCGGCCACGACCATCTCGTGCATCAGGCGGGGCGCGACGTTGGCGGTGACCGAGATCACGCCGTGCGCTCCGAGCTGCACGTAGGCAAGCGCCGAGTCGTCGTTGCCGCTGAAGACGAGGAAATCCTTCGGCACTCGCTTCATCAGCTCGGTGATGCGCTCGATGTTCGAGGTCGATTCCTTGATGCCGACGATGTTGCGCACCTGCGAGAGGCGCACGACCGCTTCGTTCTGCAGGTCGGCTACGGTGCGCGAAGGCACGTTGTACAGGAGGACCGGAATGTCGCAGGATTCCGCGATCGCCTTGAAGTGGCGATAGAGCCCTTCCTGCGTCGGCTTGTTGTAGTAGGGCACCACCGAAAGCACATAGTCGGCGCCGGCCTTCTGCGCGAACTGCGTGAGCGCGATCGCCTCCTTGGTGGAGTTTCCCCCGGCGCCCGCGACGACGGGTACGCGGCCGTCGGCATACCGCACGGCGGCCGTGATCAGCGATTGGTGCTCCTCGACGTCCACGGTCGGCGACTCGCCCGTGGTACCCACGACGACGATCCCGTCCGTTCCTTCCTGAACATGCCAGTCGATGAGCGACTCGAGGCGGGGAAAGTCGAGCCCGCCGTCGGCGAGCATGGGGGTGACGATGGCGACCAGGCTTCCGGTCAGCATGCGGGACACGATTCCTGAGCCTTGAAAAGGCAAGATTTTACCAAGTTTACGGGTCCGTCCCCCAACTAATTCCGGCCGCAGACCCTCTGGATGGCCGCCGGCTTAGGCTCCTCAACGCTCAGGTCCTCGTAGGCGATGACACGCAGGCGGCCGCGCAGCGCCTCCAGCAGCTCGCCGGGCGCCAGGAGAAAGGCGGGATTGGTCGGCTTGCCGAAACGCTCGTTGCCCTGCGCGAAGGTCTCGTAGATCTGCACGCCGCCGGGCTCGAGGGCGGCGAC
>JBKJYC010000099.1:0-4393 GCA_046715885.1 Usitatibacter sp. | reverse complement strand
CTGGGATCCACCAGCGATTGCGTCGCCACGGCGCCCACGCCCGCCTCGACCCACGGCACAACGGAGCCCACCGAGAACCAGTGCGACTGGACTGCGACGCCGAGCTCGCCCGTGGCGGGATCGCGCGCGACGATGGAATAGGTATGCACAGGGCGCTGCACTGCTGCGGCTCCTTCGAATGCGTGGAAAAGGCCCATCACGAACAAGAGGCTGGCGAATTTCATAGCGACGCCATGATGCCAAAATAAGCGGGTTCCGACTCCAACTATTCGCGGTCGGAGGCGACGAGCCAATGCCAGACGGCATAGCCGACGGCGATCGACGCGGTGCTCACCAACGCGCCCGGCACCGCGCCGACGTACGCCGGCTGCACGAGACTCTGGATCGCGGCCAGCAGCGCGAGCCAGGCCACGAGCGGGGGAATGATATCGAGCCGCGAGAGCACGTAGCGCCGGTAGATCAGGTACGACACCGCGCCCACGGCCATCGCCCCGGCGATCGCGAGCGGCGTGAAGTCGGGAGAGAGCGCGCCGAGGACCAACCCGCTCAGCACGAAGAGCGCCGCAGTCATCCACGCGCTCCAGCCCGAGTGCCTGCCCAGGACCGCGACTGCCGTTACCGCGGAGGCGCACAGCATCAGGAAATCGAACCCGTCGAGCGCGGCACCGAGCACCGGCGACCACGAGTCCGCCTCGCGTACAGAGGGCATGCGCGGGCCTGCGGATGCAGGCGCAAGCAAGCGCAGGAAGGTCCCCGCCCCCAGCATGAGGAAAGCCAGGGCGCCGGCATCCCGCCACGCCTCGAGCATCGAGCGCGTCGGCGCCGCGCGCGAAGCCAAGCGCACGCCGACGCCCGCGAACATCGCCGCCAGCAGGCCCGCGGTGGTGGCAAGCGCGAGGGTACCGAGCGCATCGCGCGCGTACTGCTGGGACAACGGCTGCGCGGTGACGTAGCTCTCCGTCATCGCCGCCTCGAAGCCCAGAGCCTTCTGCGCGACCACGTAGGCGAACGCGGCCAACCCGCCGACGACCGCGGCGCGTGCGCAGAACGCATGCTGCGCGAAGCGCCGGATGCCCAGCACGACGATCGTTCCCAGCGCGAAGGCGATCCCGAGCCCGCCCACGCCAGCGACGATCTGCGCGGCGTCCTTCTTCGCCTTGCGCTCCCGCGTCCAGTCCTCGGGCACGAAGACGTATCGCCCGCGCGCCGCCACCTGGTCGCCAGCGATGTCCACTTGAACGTAGGCCTCGCCGCCCCCCGGGACGTTGCGCGACGGGTCGGCATGGATGAACTCCCAGTCCAGCCGATCCGGTCGGTTGGTCGCACGGCCGGAGACGAAGCGCAGCCGCGCCGGATCCACGCCGAGCCACCGGGCGATGAACGCATGCGCCTTGTTGCGCGCTTCTTCCTGCGTGAGGCGCGCTCCGGGACGCGCTTCGGGCAGTCGATGGTGCACGGCGCGCACAGCACCGTCCCCGCCGACAAACACATACCAGGCCTCCGCCCGGCCGGCGACATCTACGTCGCCGTCGAAGCGCGCGAAGCGAATCGCCCACAGGGGCGGCGCGAGGTGGTTGCCGAGCAGCGCCTTGAACGCTTCCTCGCCGCCCTTCCGCCACACGAAGGCGTGCGGCTCCCGGTCGCGCGGCCCCTCGGCCCTGGCCAGCCGCCGCCACTCGGGTCCGAGTTTCGTACCCTCGTTCTCGACCGCGGCTTCGGCGATGCGCACGGCTTCGGCGCGCGTGATCGCGAGCCCGGGCGCATCGTAGGGCGTGGCCAGGCGCATCACCCACCCGGCGGCGCCCAGGGCTCCCAGTGCCAGCAACAGCAGGGTCGCGCCGCGGGTCACGGCCTTCGCGGGCTCGACCGCCTCGGGCTTGCCGGCGGGGCGCCAGACCGGCTCGTGCCGCGGCGCCGATGCGTTCAGGTCGACGGCGGCGAGCTCCGTGGGTCCGCGCGCGCGCGCCACGCACCAGAGCACCACGAGGAGCGGAGCGCTGCCGAAGAGCACGACCATCGTACGGTCGAACGCGATCCCCGGCGCGTCGGTGACCCAGAGCGGCGTGGACATGAGCGCCAGGTCGAAACCGAAGTGCATGAGGATGCCCGGAAGGATGCCGTAGCGCAGGTACACGAGGCCCCACACGAGCGACGGCAGGAAGAGCTCGACGGGACGCGCCCAGGAGGGTTCCTGCGGGTAGTCGGCGTGCGCGCAACCGAAGACCAGCGCCTGCAGCACGAGGGCGACGCCGATGAACAGCCTCTCGCGGCCGAAGTGACGGCCGATCAACGCGGCGCCGGCGAGCGGCACCGCCCGGAACAGGAACTCCTCCCAGACGCCGGCGCGCAGCGCAGTGGCCACCGGCGTGATCCACGGCTGCGCGTGGCTGAGGATGTTGGGATCGATCAGCAGCTCGCCGGGCGACCACCAGCCGAAGTAGCGGTGGGTGACGAAATAGAACATCGCGACGAAGCCGAGCTCGAGACCGACCCACGCATAGCCGCCGAGAGTGCGACCCAGGATCGCGCGCGTGGCACCGACGCGCGGCGCCCACGCCTTCCAGAGCTGGGGGTGATGGCCGAACGCCACGCGTCCGAGCCCCTCGCCCGAGGCGAAGGTCGCCAGGAGCACCGCCCACCACATGACGAGCGTGGCGAGCGCGGCGCCGATGCCCTTCGCGTAGTGCGTCTCGGGCGGAATCGCCGTGTCGTAATGCAGCCAGCTCGCGGGGATCGAATCGAGCATGGCCGCGGCGGAGAGCAGCGCGATCACGAACGCCCAGGCGGCGGCGGGCTTCCATTGCCACGCGCCGCGGCGCACCAGCCAGATCGCCCCGAAGAGGCATCCGCCCAGCATGTACACGAGCGACATCACCACGTTCGCGGCCGCCGAGATCGTGCTGTTGGCCGAGCGGCGCTCGGCATACCGCCGTTCGAAGGCCTCGGGGACCTCGATGGTGCGCACGAGGCCGGTCAGGCGATCGCCACCCACGATGAGGCTGAGCAGCAGCTTGCCCGCGCCGATGGGCGCATCCGTGCGCTCGAAGCGGAATTCATGGTCCACGCGCCCGCCGGTCCGCGTGACCGTGGAAGAAGCCACGGATTTGTAGCGCGAAAAATCCACCGACCAATCGGCCGCGCCGTGCCGGAGTGCGATGGCACGGGCGGCGTCCTGCCCCAGCGCGGCGCCGCCCTGCGCCTCGGGCAGGCGAGCGCGGAACCCGTACGGCCGGCCCGCGGGCGTGAACAGCACCGACACCTCGAGCGTCGCGCCGGGTTCGAAGCGCCGGGCGCGCCAGCTGTAGAGCACATGCTCGCCCTCCCCCACCACCGCTTTCAGCGCTTCCTTGCCGCCGCCCTCCTGCTCGATGAAGGTCTGGGTCTTCGGATCGCCGCGAAAGCCTGCCGCCGAGCGCGTGAGCTTCGCGGAGGTGAGACGGAGCGCGGAATCGAGATCGCGGGCCTTCGCGATGGCGCCGTCGCGAGTCATCTTCACGTCGACCTCGAGGATCGGCAGCAGCAGATCGAAGTGGCGGAAGGTGAATACGCCGCACGACAGCGCGATCGCGAGCAGGAGAATCCAGAACCACGCCTGGCGCGTCACGCGCGCGTCGATGCGGCAAGGATCAACGACATCGCGAGCATTCAGGGCGCCATCCGTTCCGCCGCGACGCGCGCGCCGAGGAGCGATGCCGGCACCTGTGCGTCGTCCGCGTCCGTCACCATCAGCAGGCGAATGGCGCTGCCTTCGCGGCGGGCCTCGATGCCCTCGATCTTCCGGCCACCCTCGACGCACTGCAGCCAGTCGAGCCGCCCGTCGGGGCCGAAGAGACCCAGCGCGCTGCCGGCGCAGGGGCCGTCGTCGATGCTGTTGGCGGTGTCTTCCGCGATCGCCGAGAAAACGAGGAAGCCGTCGGGAAGCAGGGCGGCGTCGGTGAAGCCGAGGGGAATCCCATCGAGGGTACCCAGGTCGACCGCCTCGACCAGCGCCGGCGCCATGGCGCCCAGCGAGCTCGAACGCGACAGCGCATCGAGCACCTCCGGCAGCGGATAGCGGGCGATCGCGTTGCGCGCGCGTCCCTTGCCGCCGCGCTGGAACAGCAGGAGCTCGGTCGGGCTCGCGACGGCGCCCTCGATGTTGAGCGGCCCCAGCTCGCTTTCAAGAAGCACGTAGGCGTCCGCGAGGTCGATGATGCGCGGCGCCGCCACCACCCGGCCCTGCTCGTCCAACGCCAGCAGGGCGCCGCTGCGCCGGCCGCGCTTCGAGCCCGATCCGAGTGTCAGCAGCGCTCCGGCCGTAAAGGCATGGAAGGGCGGCAGGCGCAGCAGCGTCTCAAGGTCCGGCTTGCGCGCCTTGCGCTTCTTCGGATCGCACGGCAGCGCGCCGTCGAAC
>JBKJYC010000098.1:0-7508 GCA_046715885.1 Usitatibacter sp. | reverse complement strand
AGCTGCGCCATGAAGTCCATGGTCACCACCACGGTGATCAGCAGCGACGTACCCCCGAAGTAGAACGGCACGTTGTACTGGCTGGTAAGGAACTCGGGCAGCAGGCACACAAGCGTGATGTAGACGGCGCCGATGAGCGTCAACCGCGTGATGATCTTGTCGATGTAGCGCGCTGTCTGGTCCCCGGGCCGGATCCCGGGCACGAAGGCCCCGCTCTTCTTCAGGTTGTCGGCCGTTTCCTTCGAGTTGAACACCAGCGCCGTGTAGAAGAAGCAGAAGAAGATGATCGCCGAGGCGTAGGTGACGATGTAGAGCGCGTTGCCGGGCGAAAGCGCGCCGGCGAAATCCTTCAACCACGTCGTGCTCTCGTAGGTGCCGAACCAACTCGCCAGCGTCGCCGGGAAGAGGATGATCGACGAGGCGAAGATCGGCGGGATCACGCCCGACATGTTGAGCTTGAGCGGCAGGAACGAGCTCTGCCCCCCATACAGCTTGTTGCCGACCTGGCGCTTGGCGTAGTTCACGAGGATTCGCCGCTGGCCCTTCTCGATGAACACCACCACGGCGGTCACGCCCACCACGAGGGTGAAGATCAGGAGTGCGATGAAGACGGACATGGCGCCGGTGCGCACGAGCTCCAGCGTGCCGGCGATGGCCGAGGGCAGCCCCGCCACAATGCCGGCGAAGATGATCATCGAGATGCCGTTGCCGATGCCGCGCTCGGTGATCTGCTCGCCCAGCCACATCAGGAACAGTGTCCCGGTCATGAGCGTCACGACGGTCACGAAGCGAAACGCCAGGCCGGGATCGAGCACCAGGCCCGCCTGGGACTCCAGCGCGATCGAGATGCCGAGCGCCTGGAAGGCTGCCAGCACGACGGTGCCGTAACGCGTGTACTGCGTGATCTTGCGCCGGCCGGCCTCGCCTTCCTTCTTCAGCGCCTCGACGGACGGCATCACGACCGTCATCAGCTGCATGATGATCGAGGCCGAGATGTACGGCATGATGCCCAGCGCGAAGATCGAGAAACGCGACAGCGCGCCCCCCGAGAACATGTTGAACATGTCCAGGATGCCTCCACGAGCCTGCGAGAAGAGCTTGGCGAGTTCCACCGGGTCGATTCCCGGGACCGGGATGAAGGTCCCGATCCGGTAGACGACCAGCGCGCCCACGAGGAACCACAGCCGGCGCTTGAGGTCGCCGAGCTTTCCGAGGGTCGCGAAGGGATTGGCCGACAAGGCGTTTTCCTCTGGTTACGCCGCGGGCCGCGGTTTGGCCTTCAGCTTGGCCGGCTTGTCCGCTGCCGGCCGCGACTCGCCGATTGAGCCGCCAGCGGCTTCGATCGCCGCCTTCGCCCCCTTGGTGACGCCAACGCCCTGCACCTTCATGGCGCGCTTGAGCTCACCGGCCAGGATGATCTTGGCGCGCGAGGTCCGGTCGGAGACCATGCGCGCCTTCTTCAGGCTGGCGATGTCCACGGTATCGCCCTCGATCTTCGACAGGTCGCCGAGGCGAACCTCCACGGCCTTCTCGATCGTCACGGCGAGGAAGCCGCGCTTGGGCAGCCGGCGCTGGAGCGGCATCTGGCCGCCTTCGAAGCCGACCTTGTGGAAACCGCCGGCGCGCGACTTCTGCCCCTTGTGGCCGCGGCCCGCGGTCTTGCCCAGCCCCGAGCCCCCGCCGCGCGCAACCCGCCTGCGGTTCTTCTTGGAACCGGCGGCGGGCTTGATGTCGTTGAGTTCCATGTCCTTAACCTTCGACTTTGACGAGGTAGCTCACCTGGTTGATCATTCCGCGGATCGAAGGCGTGTCCTCGACCTCCACGGTGTGGCTGCGGTGGCGAAGGCCCAGGCCCCGCACCGTCGCGCGGTGCCTGCCCAGCGTCTGGGTGGTGCCCTTCACCAGGGTCACCCGGATCTTCTTCTTGCCGGCCACGGCGGGCTTCTTTTCCTTGTCGGTCATTTGCGTCTTCCTCAGCCGGCGATCTCTTCGAGCTTCTTGCCGCGCTTCGCGGCGATCTCCGACGGACGGCGCTGCTGCGTGAGCCCGTCGAGGGTCGCGCGCACGACGTTGTACGGGTTCGTGGAGCCGTGGCACTTGGCCGAGATGTTGGTCACTCCCATCACCTCGAACACGGCGCGCATGGCACCGCCGGCCTTGATGCCGTTGCCCTCCTGGGCGGGCTTCATCATCACTCGCGTTGCCCCGTGGCGCCCCATGACTTCGTGATGGATGGTCCCGCTCTTGATCGCGACCTTCACCATGTTGCGGCGCGCCGATTCCATCGCCTTCTGCACGGCAACCGGCACCTCGCGGGCCTTGCCTTTGCCCATGCCGATCGAGCCGTCGCCGTCACCCACCACCGTGAGCGCCGCGAAGCCCAGGATCCGGCCGCCCTTCACCACCTTGGTGACGCGGTTGACCGAAATCATCTTCTCGCGCAGGCCGTCGGAGCGCTCGTCCTGCTGGTCGCGCCTGCCGCCCCTGCTATCCGGTTTCGCCATTTGTCAGATCCTCAGAACTTGAGGCCGCCCTCGCGGGCGGCATCGGCGAGCGCCTTCACTCGGCCGTGGTAGCTGAATCCCGCGCGGTCGAACGCGACCTGCGTCACGCCGGCGGCCTTCGCCTTCTCGGCGATGCGCGCACCCACGAGGGCGGCGGCGGCCTTGTCGGCGCCGTTCGGGTGCTTCGTGCGAACGTCCTTTTCCAGCGTCGAGGCGGAGGCGAGCACCTTGCCGCCGCCGGCTTCGACCACCTGCGCGTAGATGTTCTGGTTGGTGCGGTGCACGGTGAGGCGCACGGCCTCCTGGCGCGCAATGCGCACCCGCGTCTTCGCGGCGCGGCGCTGTCTCGAGGCTTTCTTGTCGAGCATGGGTCTTCTCCGTTACTTCTTCTTGGTCTCTTTGAGCGAGACCTTCTCGTCGGCGTAGCGCACGCCCTTGCCCTTGTACGGCTCGGGGCTCTTGTATGCGCGGATCTCGGCGGCGACCTGGCCCACCTTCTGGCGGTCGGCGCCCGAGATCACGATCTCCGTCAGCGTGGGCGCAACCGCCTTCACGCCCTCCGGAAGAAGGTGCACGACTGGATGCGAGAAGCCCAGGTTCAGGTTCACCTTTGTGCCCTGCACCTGCGCCTTGTAGCCCACGCCGACCAGAGTCAGCTTCTTCTCGAAGCCCTGCTTCACTCCGTGGACCATGTTCGCGGCGATGGCGCGCAGCGTGCCGCTCATCGCGTTGGCCTGCTGGGTGTCGTTGGTCGTGGCGAAGGTGAGCTTGCCGGCGTCGAGCTTCACCACGACGTCCGGCGAGATCGACTGCTTCAGCGTGCCCAGCGGGCCCTTCACGGTGAGCACGTCGTTGGCGACCGTGACCTCGACCTTCTCGGGAATGGGGATGGGATTCTTTCCGATGCGGGACATGGCTCGCTCCTCAGACGACGATGCAGAGGACTTCGCCGCCCACGCCCGTTTCGCGGGCGCGGCGGTCGGTCATCACGCCACGGGAAGTGGAAACGATCGCCACGCCCAGGCCGTTCATGACCGGCGGCATGTCCTGGCGGCCCTTGTAGACGCGAAGGCCGGGACGCGAAACGCGCTCGATCTTCTCGATCACGGGCTTGCCGGCGTAGTACTTCAGCGCGATCTCAAGGGTGCTCTTGCCCTCGTTGGAGCGCACCGCGAAGTCCTCGATGTAGCCCTCGGACTTCAGCACCTCGGCGATCGCGAGCTTGACCTTCGAGCTGGGCATCGCGACGCTGGGCTTCTCGGTGGCCTGGGCGTTGCGGATGCGCGTCAGCATGTCGGCGATGGGATCACTCATGCTCATCAGATAGCTCCTTACCAGCTCGCCTTGGTCATGCCGGGTATCTCCCCGCGCATGGCGATCTCGCGGATCTTGTTTCGCCCGAGGCCGAACTTGCGGAACGTGCCGCGCGGGCGGCCCGTAAGGGCGCAACGGTTGCGAAGGCGGACGGGAGAAGCATTGCGCGGCAGGGCCTGGAGCTTCGAGCGCGCCTCCTCGCGGGCCTCGTCGGTGGCTTTCGGGTCCTGGATGATGGAGCGCAGCGCAGCGCGCCTGGCGGCGTACTTCTTCACGGTCGCCTGGCGCTTGAAGTTGCGGTTGATGACTGCGAGCTTGGCCATTACGCCCTCTCAGTTCTGAACGGAAACCGGAACGCGGCGAGGAGCGCTTTGGCTTCCTCGTCGGTCTTCGCGGTGGTGGTGATGCTGATGTTGAGGCCCCGGAGCGCGTCGATCTTGTCGTAGTCGATCTCGGGGAAGATGATCTGCTCCTTGATCCCCAGGTTGTAGTTGCCGCGCCCGTCGAACGCCCGGCCGGACACACCGCGAAAGTCGCGCACGCGCGGCAGCGCGATCGTCACCAGGCGGTCGAGGAACTCGTACATGCGCCGGGAGCGCAGCGTCACCATCGTGCCGACCGGGTAGCCGGTGCGGATCTTGTAGGCCGCGATCGACTTCTTCGACTTGGTGATCACGGGCTTCTGTCCGGCGATTTTCTGCAGGTCGCCCGCGGCGTTGTCGAGGATCTTCTTGTCCGCGACGGCCTCGCCCACCCCCATGTTCAGGGTGATCTTGGTGACACGCGGCACCTGCATCTTGGTCTTGTAGCCGAACTGCTTCATGAGCGCCGGCACCACGGTCTCGTTGTAGAGCGTCTTCAGGCGCGGCGGCATGGACGGCGTCTCGGGCTTCTGGGCCTTCTTGGCTTCGCCGCCGTCCTTGGGCTTCGCGTCCTTCGCCGGCCTGGCTTTCGGCGCGGGCTGGGCGTCCTGCGAAGGAGGCCTCTTGTCCTTCGCCGGTTTCTGATCTTTGTCTTTGGTTGCCATCGATTAACTCCGACTCAGACGTCCACGACTTCGCCGTTGGACTTGAAGAAGCGCACCTTGCGGGGCGATTCCTTTCCCTGGGCGGCGAGGAACTTGAATCCGACGCGGTCTCCCTTGCCCGTGGCCGGGTTCACCAGCATCACGTTCGACAGGTTGATCGGCATCTCCTTCTCGACGATGCCTCCAGTCTGGCCCTTCACGGGATTGGGGCGCTGATGCTTTTTCACGCGGTTCACACCCTCGACCACGAGCTTGCCGCTCATGAGAACGCGCAGCACGGTGCCCGTCTTGCCCTTGTCCTTGCCGGTGGTGACGACCACTTGGTCGCCCTTGCGGATTTTCTGCATGTTGGCTCCTACAGCACTTCCGGCGCCAGCGACACGATCTTCATGAAGCGCTCGGTGCGCAGCTCACGCGTGACCGGTCCGAAGATGCGCGTGCCGATGGGCTCGAGCTTGGGGTTGAGGAGCACCGCGGCATTGGTGTCGAACTTGATCACCGAGCCGTCGGAACGCCGGACGCCATGGGCGGTGCGCACGACCACCGCGCTGTAGACCTCGCCCTTCTTCACCCGTCCGCGGGGCGCGGCGCTCTTGATGCTGACCTTGATGATGTCCCCGATGCCGGCATAGCGCCGCTTGGAGCCGCCGAGCACCTTGATACACATCACCGAGCGCGCGCCGGTATTGTCGGCGACGTCGAGAATCGACTGCATCTGAATCATTGTTTTCTCTCCAACTTAACCCGGCGGGGACAGTCCCGTCCGGCCAGTCTTGGATCCGTCTTGACACCGCAATGCCCGGAGGGGCGAGGCGATGTCGCTGGTCTGGTGTACTTATGGGCCCGGGCGTTTGGGTGCTTCGGCTTCGGCTGGCGGCCGGGCGGCCCCCGGGAAATACCCCTTCCCGGGCTCTTGGCAGGTCTCCAAGCCCACGAAGCCGGGGCCCAGAGCAGTCAAGACAATCAAGCTGCAGGCAAAGCAGATAAATTTGCAGCTAAAGACCGCGATTATAGCAGGTTTCGTGCCGCTTCCTCAACTACTCGGCGCGGGCACGCTCCAAGAGGCGCGAAACCTTCCACGCCTTGGTCTTGGAGAGCGGACGGCATTCCTCGATCACAACGGTATCGCCCATCTTGGCGTCGTTGCCCTCGTTGTGGGCGTGGTATTTCTTGGCGCGCCGCACGATCTTGCCGATGCGCGGGTGCATCACCTGGCGCTCGACCAGGACCGTGACGGTCTTGTCCATCTTGTCGCTCACGACCCTTCCCGTGAGCTGGCGTTGGTTCTTGGCGGCATCGGTCATTTGGCGCTCGCTTTCCGCTTCTCGGTGAGCACGGTGTGCACGCGCGCGATCTCGCGCTTCACGCGCTGGATCTCGCTGTTCTTGGTGAGGCTCTGGGTGGCCAGCTGCATGCGCAGCCCGAACTGCGCCCTGCGCAGCTCCAGCAGCTCCTTGTTCAGCTCTTCCACCGACTTGCCCCGCAATTCGCTGGGTTTCATCTCGCTTTTCCTCGTCAGCCGATCATGCGTTGCACGAAGGCCGTGCGGATCGGCAATTTCGCCGCGGCGAGCGCGAAGGCCTCGCGGGCCACCGCCTCTTCCACGCCGTCCATCTCGTAGAGCACTTTTCCGGGCACGATTTCGGCCACGAAGTACTCGGGCGAACCCTTGCCATTGCCCATGCGGACCTCGGCGGGCTTCTTGGAAATCGGCTTGTCCGGGAAGATGCGGATCCAGACGCGGCCGCCGCGCTTGATGTGGCGCGTCATCGCACGGCGCGCGGCCTCGATCTGGCGCGCCGTGAGGCGGCCGCGGCCGAGGGCCTTGAGGCCGTACTCGCCGAAGGAAACCTTGGCGCCGCGCGTGGCCACGCCCTTGTTGCGGCCCTTCTGCTCCTTGCGGTACTTCCTTCTAGCTGGCTGCAACATGTTTCGCTCCTGCCCTTCTGGGTTTCTTGTCCGGCTCCGGCGGCGGGGCGGCCGGCTGTTCGCCCTTGCCCAGCGTCTCGCCCTTGAAGACGAGGACCTGGACGCCGATGGTGCCGTAGGTCGTCTTGGCTTCCGAGAAGCCGTACTCGATTTCGGCGCGCAGCGTATGCAGCGGCACGCGGCCCTCGCGGTACCACTCGGTGCGCGCGATCTCCGCGCCGTTCAGCCGCCCGGCGCTGGTGATCTTGATGCCCTGGGCACCCAGGCGCATGGCGTTCTGCATCGCACGTTTCATCGCGCGGCGGAACATCACGCGCTTCTCCAGCTGCCCGGTGATCGAGTCGGCGATCAGCTGGGCGTCCAGCTCGGGCTTGCGGATCTCCTCGATGTTCACGTGCACGGGCACGCCCATCAGGCGTTGCAGGGTGTTGCGCAGGCCCTCGATGTCCTCGCCCTTCTTGCCGATCACCACGCCCGGGCGCGCCGAATAGATCGTGATGCGCGCGTTCTTGGCGGGGCGTTCGATCACGACACGCCCCACCGCAGCGTGCGAGAGCTTCTTCTTCAGGTACTCGCGGACCTTGATGTCCTCGGCAAGCATGCCCGGGAAGTTCTTGCTGCTGGCGTACCACTTCGAAGCCCAGTTGCGGTTGACCGAGAGTCGGAACCCGGTCGGGTTGATCTTCTGTCCCATGGCTAGTCCTTTTTCCCGTCGCCGACCGTGACGAACACGT
>JBKJYC010000097.1:0-4593 GCA_046715885.1 Usitatibacter sp. | reverse complement strand
TGCGCGCTGGTCTTCGCGATGGTGGTGGTCGGCGGCGTCACGCGGCTCACCCACTCCGGTCTCTCGATCGTCGAATGGCGGCCCCTCATGGGCGCCGTGCCGCCCCTGAACGACGCGCAGTGGCAGGAGGAGTTCGCCAAGTACCGCCGGACGCCGGAGTTCAAGCAGCGCAACTTCGACATGACCGTCGAAGGCTTCAAGGGGATCTTCTGGTGGGAATACAGCCACCGCCTGCTGGGCCGCGTGATCGGGGTCGCTTTCCTGGTTCCGTTCCTCTGGTTCCTCGCGCGGCGGCGGCTTGACCCGCCCCTGGCCTGGAAGCTCGCCGGCATCTTCGTCCTGGGCGCGCTGCAGGGCGCGATGGGGTGGTACATGGTCGCCAGCGGGCTGGTGGACGACCCTCGCGTGAGCCAGTTCCGGCTGGCCGCGCACCTCACGCTCGCCTTCCTGATCTACGCGGCGATGTTCTGGGTGGCGTTGGGCATCCTCCATCCCTGGCGCTTCGGCGCGCCCGCGGGCTTGCGCCGTCTCGGCACCACGGTGGTGCTCCTGGTCTTCGCGATGGTGGTGACGGGCGGGCTCGTGGCGGGCATTCGCGCGGGCTATGCGTACAACACCTTCCCGCTGATGAACGGGCACTTCATCCCGCCGGAGATCCTGCTCCTCCAGCCTTGGTGGAGGAACTTCGGCTACAACATGGCGACGGTGCAGTTCGACCATCGCATCGTCGCCTGGGCGCTGGCTTTCCTCGTTCCCGCGACCTGGATCGTGGTGCGGCGGGCGCACGGGCTCTCCGGGCAGGCGCAGTGGGCGGCGACCGCGCTGCTGGTCGCGCTCGCCCTGCAGATCGCGCTCGGAATAGCGACGCTACTGTTGAAGGTGCCGCTTGGGTTGGCAGCAGCGCATCAGGCGGGCGCCGTCGTGGTCCTCACGGCCGCCCTGTGGCTGCGGCACGCGTTGAGATAGATTTTCTCTCAGTTTTCGGCCTTGAAGGCCATCAGCGAGCGCGCCTTCTCGGCGTGCGCGGCGACGACGCAGTTGTCGCGCTTGAAGCCGGCGTGGGCGAAGCACCGCGAGCGGTCCACCTCGTACTTCGCGCGGATGCGCGTGAGGTTCGCGTCGCGCGCGGCGGCGACGGTGCCCCGGTAACGCGCCTCCAACTCCGCCACCAGCACCTGCTCGCGCGCCCGGGTCTCGGCCTGGCAGACGTGGCGGTCGGCACCGCGCAGAGAGTCGCAGGAAAGGTGCAGGTCCTGGGCTTCGGTGGCGATGGCGGCCATGAGCGTGTCGTAGTCGGTACGGGCCATCAGCGAAGGCGTGGAAGACACCGAGGCGCCGATGCCAAGGGCCGTGGCGCCTGCCAGCGCCAGCGCACCCATGGAGATCATCATCCTGAACTGTCCCATTTTCCGCTCCGGCGGTGTCCCGAGAATGACCACATCCTCGAAGGATTGCTCCTTCGCGGCTGTCGGAGCGCAAGGCGAGGGGGTGGAGGGACTCTCCTGATTCAATCGTCGGATTCGTCCTACGTACTGCACAAGAACCTGGCGAAACTGATTATTTTGCGCGATTCGGGCTATTGCGCGGCGGTAATTCCGCCATCCAGATAGAGGATCTGGCGTACACGTACATCGGCAGGGGGTTGCTGTCGAACAGGAAGCGGAAGCGCGTCTCTTCCTCGCGCCTTCGGTCGGTCCGGTCGCGGATGACCGCCGTGAAGACGAGGCCGTGCGGCTCGGCGCCGTCGGAGATCGACAGCTCGATGGGGAACTCGGCGCCGTCCCGGCGCAGCCCCATGACTTCGACGTTGGCCCCGATGATGCGCGAGCGGCCGGTGGCGACGAAGCGGCGCAATCCCGCCTCATGCGATGCCCTGGCGCGTTCCGGCATGAGGATCGTCAGGCTCCGGCCCTCGAGCTCGGCGGCCGCGTACCCGAACGCATGTTCGGCGGCGCGATTGACGTAGACAATCCGTCCCGCCGCATCGGCATCACGATGGCGTCGATCAGGATGTCCAGGACGCCGCGAACCTCGCCGCGGTCGCCCGGCAACTCACGGGTGTCGCCTTCAGGGGGAGAAGGCATACATCTTCTCGCTGAGCGGGTTCCTGCGCAGCGCTTCGGCGCGTGCCTGGTCCGCTCCCGCATGCCGGCCCATCTTGCGCCGGCCCTCGCCCAGGATCCAATGGGCCTCTGCCGTATCCCAGCCCTGGGCGAGTTGCGCTTCGATCAGAGCGGCGGCGCGCTCCGGTTTGCCCGCGAGCAGCCACGCTTTCGCCCATGCGACCGCGGACTCCCCGTAGGGACGCGCCTCGAAATTCTTCTGCGCGAGCGCCAGCGCACGCTTCGCATCGGACGGGTCCTGCAGGAAATGATCGAGCGCGTGGCCGGCCGCCGCCTCGGGAAAGGCGGCGAGTCGTTGCTCGTAGAGCGCCCGGGACTGCTGCAGGAGCTTGCCCGCCTTGTCCCCATTGCCCTCCTGGCGCTCGATCGCCGCGAGCGCGTCCATGAATTCCGGGGCGCGAGTGCGCTCCACGACGCTCACGTAAATGCGTTTGGCTTCGGGCGCGTTGCCGCTCAACTGCAGGGCCTCCGCGATGTGCTCGTCCATCAGCCACCAGCCCGCGAGCGCATCGGACCCGAGGCGGTACATGGCCAGCGCCTCCTCCAGGCGCCCGCGGTCCAGGGCGACCAATCCCCGCTGCAGCTTGAGCCAGGCTTTCATCGTCGGCGCGCCGCCGTGATAGCGCTTCTCCGCGGCTTCGAGGAGCGCGACCGCCTCGCCCGGCGCGCCGGTCCGGTTGCGCAGGAGGGCGAGGCGAACGTACTGTTGCGGGGTCCCGGATTGATTCACCAGTGCGCGATAGGTGGCTTCCGCCTCGCGGTAGCGCCCGGAATACATCGCGATATCCCCGCGCAACGCGGCCACCTCTGTTGCCTCGACCGTGGGCGGGCACTCGTCGAGCGCGGCACTCGCGCGTTTCAGGCGATGCAATGTGTAGTGCAGCCGCGCGCGCGCGAGGCAAAGGGGGGCCGAGGGGCTCTGCCCGCCGGGCAGGCTCTCCAGCAAGGTCGCGGCCCTCGCATAGTCGTCGTAGTCGCCCGTCAGCCGGGCGCGCTCGAGATAGAGCGCGACCACTTCAAGGGGAATGAGCGTGTCGCCGGATTGCCGCGCGCCGAGCGCGATCCCGTGGTCGATGGCTTCGCCCAGCTTGCGCAGCTCGCTTTCATAACTCGGGCCGGGGGCGGTCTTCGCCGGCTGCAGCGCCGGGGCCGTGGCTTTCGACCCGCCGTCGCACGCGGCGACCGCGCAAAAGAAAAACGGGCTCAGCCAGAGACTGAGCCCGTTGCGAAACCGCATCAGGGATGGGCGGGTCGCAGGTGCGGGAACGCCCCGGGCAACGGCGTTCCGGCCTCATCGCGCGTCGTGTTGATCACCCCCACCAGGGTATTGATGTTGTGCGGCGGGGAAGCGCCCGAGATCCGCAGCAAGGCGGCGGCGAGCAGGCGATCGATGACCGGGTCGTCGTACCCGCGGCCATTCGGCCAGCCGGGCGCGACGTTGAGGTCGTACGTGATGACGTCCGGCAGGATCACCGGAGCGGCTTGCGCCACGCAGGTCGAGATGTCCACCTGCGCGTTGCTGGTCGGCGGCGTCACGGTTTCCGTCGAGCAGGGCGTAAGGCCCAGGGCACGAAGCGCGGGCCCGACTTCATAGTGGATGTTGCGCAGCGAGTTCGATTGCGGGCCCACCGTCAGCAACCCGGCGAAATCCCGCGCGTCGTTGGCCGGGTCGCCGCGATTCAACGCGTCGCGCTGGTCGTTGAAGGGATTCGCGACATTTCCGGGATTGAGGAGGGTTCCGGTCGGGCCGACGGGTTGGATCGCGGGATCCCGCGACAACAACGCGGTGGCGATGGCCGGCTCCCCGGTGCGGTCGACGCGAACGTAGCGGGCCTTGGGCTCCGACGGGAAAAAGAAGGACGGGCCGGAGGAGTTGTTGTCGGAACACCCGCCCAGGAGGACGGCGATGCCAAGGGTGGAGAGAACCTGCGCGCGCAAAGCGAATGGAGTTTTCATGTCATCACCCCGCCAGCCGAGCGGTTGTGGACCAGACCCGTACTTTGGGCCGGATTCCGCCCGTCGCCGGAGCCAGGGCATCGTTGCTCATCTCGAAGACGATCGCCGAGATGTTTCGGAAGGCGAAAGAATCGCGCCGTGGCGTGCTGCCGCCCAGCCGGAAAGCGCCGACCAGATCGCCGCTTTGCCCCGGACCGGCGAACGAGGCGACGAGCGCCGCGAAACCCTCGGCATCGAAGAAGAACGGGTCGTTACGCAGGCCCGCGAAGCCCTTCATGCCCCCCGATGAGGTGAACACGGTTTCGACCCGCCCGGAGAACGTCCCTCCGGCGCCCGGCACGTTTTCCAGCTGGATGCCGCACGCGCCCCCGGGATCCCTCCCGAAGCGCGCGAGCACTTCGACGTCGGCAACGTTGTCGAAATTGCCCGCGGCATCGGCGCGATCGATGTGCAGAATGTAGAGAACGGCGGGATCGCAGTACAACGTCTGGTCGATGCGCGAGCGGGGCGCGGG
>JBKJYC010000096.1:0-3056 GCA_046715885.1 Usitatibacter sp. | reverse complement strand
GGCTTCGACAGCTGGAACTATTTCGGCATCTTCGCGCCCGCCGGCACGCCCAAGCCCGTGGTCGATCGCGTGAACGCCGAGATGAACAGGATCCCGGGCGACCAGGCCATCAAGGATCGCTTCTATCAGCTCGGCTTCGAGATCACCGGCGGGACGTCCGCGGAGTTCGCCGCGGTGATCGAGAGCGAGTCGCGGAAGTGGTCGAAGGTCATCAAGGACGCCAACGTCAAGCCCGAGTAAGGTGCCGTCCGGCGCGCGACGCAACCCGACGCAGACAAGAGCGAAGAAGAAGAATGTTCAACTGGCAATTTCCGTATCCGTCGCAGCGCATGCCGGTGCTGGCGAAGAATGTCGTCGCTACCTCCCAGCCGCTGGCCGCCCAGGCAGGCCTTCAGATGTTGCATCGCGGCGGCAATGCCGTCGATGCGGCGCTTGCGGCCGCGATCACGCTCACCGTCGTCGAGCCGACCAGCAATGGCATCGGCTCGGATGCGTTCGCGATCCTGTGGGATGGCAAGCAGCTCGTCGGGCTCAACGCATCGGGCCGCTCGCCGGCGGGATGGACGCCCGAGCGCTTCGCGGGACTGAGCGCGATGCCCGCCCTGGGCTGGGACTCGGTGACCGTGCCGGGCTGCGTATCCGCGTGGGCGGCGCTGTCGCAGAAGTACGGGAAGCTGCCATTCGAGCAGCTTTTCGAGTACGCCATCAAGTACGCGCGCGAGAGCTTCATGGTCTCGCCCATCACCGCCGCGAGCTGGGAGCGCCAGGCGCCAAACCTCAAGGCGTTCTCGGAATTCTCCTGGACCTTCCTGCCGAAGGACCGCGCGCCGTACGCGGGGGAGCGCTTCTATTGCCCGCAGCAGGCCGAAACGCTCGAGCAGATCGCCCAGACGCGCGGCGAGAGCTTCTATCGCGGGTCGCTGGCCGAGCGCATCGCGCTCGCAAGCCAGGCCGACGACGGGGCGATGACGGCCGACGACCTCGCTGCGCACCAGTGCGACTGGGTCGAGCCGATCTCGATCGAGTACGGCGGCTACCGCCTGCACGAGTTACCGCCCAACGGCCATGGCATCGCCACGCTGGCCGCCCTGGGCATCCTCTCCCATTTCGACTTGTCGTCGCACCCCGTGGACGGGGCCGACAGCATCCACCTCCAGATCGAGGCGATGAAGCTCGCCTTCGCCGACGCATGGCGCCATGTGACGGACCTGGCCTCGATGCAGGTGAAGCCCGAGGAGATGCTGGACTCCGCCTACCTCGCCTCGCGCGCGAAGCTGATCGACATGAAGCGCGCGCAGTTCCCGAAGTGCGGGATCCCGGGCGACGGCGGCACCGTGTATCTCGCCACGGCTGACGAGAACGGGATGATGGTCTCGTTCATCCAGTCGAACTACCAGGGCTTCGGCTCGGGCGTCGTCGTTCCCGGCACCGGCATCAGCCTCCAGAATCGCGGCTCGGGCTTCAAGCTGGAGCCGGGTCATCCGAACCGGGTCGGCCCGCGCAAGCGCCCGTATCACACGATCATGCCCGGCTTCCTCACGCGCGAAGGCGTTCCGGTGATGTCCTTCGGCGTGATGGGCGGGATGATGCAGCCTCAAGGGCATTTGCAGATGGTGGTGCGGCTCGTGGACTATCACCAGAACCCGCAGGCGTGCACCGACGCCGCGCGCTGGATCGTGAATCCGGACTTCACCATCAGCGTGGAGGAACGCATGCCGGCCAGCGTGACCGAAGAGCTCACGCGGCGCGGGCACCGGATCGTGTCTTCCGAAGTGGCGATGTTCGGCTTCGGAGGCGCACAGCTGATCCACCGGCTGGACGACGGCTACTGCGGCGCCTCCGACCACCGCAAGGACGGCTGCGCCATCGGCTTCTAGCGCTCAGCGCGCCTGGCTGGTGCGCCGGTCCCTCGGCGCTCGCCGCTCTGGCGACGCTTCGAGTGCGGATGCGGGCCGCGGGCCGGTCTCGATCTGCCCCGAGGCCAGGAATTCGTCCAGGTCCGAGGGCGTGACCACCAGCGTGGGAATGCGCTTCTCGAGGATGCGCATCTGGTCGCGGAAATCCAGACCCATCAGCACGCGCGGCATCGAGAGGCCGGCAAGCTGCTCGGGGCCGGAGAGGATCTGCATGTTGAACATGCGGCCGTAGAAACCGATCTGGTTCTCGCGCACCGCGGTGATGACCCAGTCGGCATTCTCGAGCAGGCCGTGGACGACGGAGGCCTTGAAGAGATGGAAGAGCGCGGTGCGCGGGTCGTCCAGCGGCACCGGGCCCACGGCCGTGAGCCCCATCTCGATGTAAGTCGCATCGGGACCCAATGCGCCTTCGATCTCACGTCGGAACAGCGCGGCGGCGGGAACCGGCCAGCGTCGGTTCGTGGCGCTCAGCATCGTTCGCGTCGTGCCGGTCGGCTGCCCGTTGCGGCGCAGGAGGAACGTCGTGGCGTGGAGGGCCAGGTCGTGCTCGTCGCCGAAGCGCTGTTCGGGGTTCTCGCGGATGTCGCCCCGCTGCAGGAGGGCACGGTACCGAAGCGCGCGGACCTCGTCCCAGTCCGCGGCGCTTGCGACGCGACCCAGGGAAAAAGTGCTGACGGAAGAGGCTAGGGTCGCTGCGTCGTTCATCGTTGCGGTTCCGTGGTTCGGCCCTTTTTGGCCCGGTGTGGCAAGACTAGAGAGAAGCGTCGAGGAAAGCCCCACCCGTTCGGGTGGGGCTTTCCCTTTGCCAATTGCCGCAAGCTTTACCTAAACGCCGGACCATGGATCCACGCAACCAACGCACGCCGCATGCCCGCCCCGATCCGCAGAACGCGGTGGGGAATGAACGCCGGGAAGACGAGGACGCTGCCGCGTTCCCGGAAGCCCTTCACCACCCCATGAGGGCAGAGCTCCAGCTCGCCACCTTCGTAGTCCCCGGGAGGAGACAACTGGATGGATACGCTGAGCTTGCGGTTGGACGCGCGGCCGGAGGTCAGGTCCGAGTGCCACTCGAACCCGCCCCCCGGGCCGTACTCGACGTAATGCAACGGCTCGCCGAAGCCCGCCAGGTCGAACCCGAGG
>JBKJYC010000095.1:0-7309 GCA_046715885.1 Usitatibacter sp. | reverse complement strand
GATCAAGGAAGGCGAGACTCCGTCACCGATGGGCGAAGGCAACAAGCTGCTGCGCACCCAGGTCGGTGTCGAAGAGATCGCCGAGGTCGTCTCGCGCGCCACCGGCATCCCGGTCTCCAAGATGATGACCGGCGAGCGCGAGAAGCTGCTGCACATGGAAGAGCGCCTGCACCAGCGCGTGGTGGGTCAGGACGAGGCCGTGCGCCTGGTGTCCGAGGCCATCCGCCGCTCGCGCGCGGGGCTCGGCGACCCGAAGCGCCCGTACGGCTCGTTCCTCTTCCTCGGTCCCACGGGCGTCGGCAAGACGGAGCTGTCGAAGGCGCTCGCGGAATTTCTGTTCGATTCCGAGGATCACCTGATCCGCATCGACATGTCGGAGTACATGGAGAAGCATTCAGTGGCCCGCCTGATCGGCGCGCCCCCGGGTTATGTTGGATACGAAGAAGGCGGGCAGCTCACCGAGATGGTGCGCCGCAAGCCGTACTCGGTGATCCTCCTCGATGAGGTGGAGAAGGCGCACCCGGAGGTCTTCAACGTGCTGCTGCAGGTGCTCGACGACGGCCGCATGACGGATGGCCAGGGCCGCCTGGTGAACTTCAAGAACACCGTGATCATCATGACCAGCAACCTGGGCTCGCAGATGATCCAGCAGATGGCGGGCCAGGACTACCAGGTGGTGAAGCTCGCGGTCATGGGCGAGGTGAAGACGCATTTCCGCCCCGAGTTCGTCAACCGCATCGACGAGATCGTGGTGTTCCACGCCCTCGACGAGAAGAACATCGAGGGCATCGCCCGCGTGCAGCTGAAGCACCTGGAGGAGCGCGTGGCCGCGATGGACATGGCGATCGAGATCCGCGACGCCGCGGTCGCCGAGCTGGCCAAGGCGGGTTTCGACCCGGTCTATGGGGCGCGGCCGTTGAAGCGCGCGATCCAGTCGGAGATCGAGAATCCGCTCTCGAAGGCGATCCTGGAAGGCCGGTTCGGACCCCAGGACACGATCGTGGTCGACGCGAAGGGCGGCAGGATTACCTTCGACAAGGGCAAGGTAAAGCGGAAGGAGAAGGAAGCCGCCTGAGGACGGAAAAAGAAGCGGGCCGGCATCCGCCAGGCGTCCCAGCCCGTAAAATGGCGGTATCGGGCGCGGAACAGCGCCTTGGGAGGCTTCAGGTGGCTCGTTGGTTCCTCGGAGTGTTCGGCACGTTCGCGTGCCTGCAGGTACTGGCCGCGGGCGGGGTGTCCGGGGTACTCAAGCCCTATGATGCATCGCCGAAGGTCGTGGAGCGGCTTTTGCTGGCCGAGCCACGCGCCGCTGCGGAGCTGGCGCTAGCGCCTCTGGGCGCCGAGGCGAAGCGCGCGCTCGAAGGCAAGATGCGCCCCAACCAGATCGGGATCTCACGCCGCGGCGAGGTCGAGTCGGCGCGGCGCATCGACGCGCAGCGCCTCGAATGGGTCGCGGTGCAGGGCGGCTTTGCCGCGCAAATCCGCGTCACCGCGCCCGGCGCCGAGGCGCTGCGCGTGGGCCTGCGCTTCACGGCCCTGCCGGCCGACCTCGAGATCCGTGCCGCCTCGGGGCTCTCCGGCAGGGACGTCAGCCGAACCTCGGCCTCACACCTCATCAAGCTGAGCAACGGCGCATGGCCGATCGAGCACTGGACCGCCTCGACCGAGGGCGAGACGCAGTGGATCGAGCTCTCCAGCGCGCGGCGCCCGGCGCCCGGCGCGCTCGAGTTCCGGCTCGTGGACGTCTCGCACATTTTCTCCGCCCTGCCCAAGGTCATCAATGCCTGCCACGTGGACATCGCGTGCGTCACCGATCCGGCGGTGCGCCAGGATGGGCGCGCCGTGGCGCGCATGCGGTTCGTCGAAGGCGGCAGCTCCTTCGTCTGCACCGGCGCGCTGCTGAACGACGCCACGAGCTCGCTCACGCCGCTCTTCGCGACGGCGAACCATTGCGTCTCCACGGCCGCGGTCGCGGCCACCCTCGAGACCTGGTTCTTCTTCTACCCCGACGCCTGCGGCGCCTTGCCGGCGGCGCCCACGCGCCTCACTGGCGGTGCGACGCTGCTGATGGCCGACTTCGACACCGATTTCGCGTTGCTGCGCCTGGCGCAGTCCGCCCCCGGCGGGGCGCATTTCCTCGGCTGGGACCAGTCCCCGCTTCCGGTTGGCTCGGCCGTGTTTGGCATCCATCACCCCGCCGGCGAGTTCCAGCGCTACAGCGCCGGCACCATGACCTCGAGCATCACCATCGTCGAGGCCGGTTCAGGCCTGCGCCACACCCAGCCGTTCAACCGCATCCGCTGGACCCAGGGTCTCACCGAGGGCGGCAGCAGCGGCTCGCCCCTGCTGACGGCCCCCGGCAGCTTCCGCGGCACGCTGTTCGGCGGCCCCGCGGCGAACTCCTGCGCGGAATCCTCCGCTTCGTACTCCGACTTCTCGGTCGCTTATCCGCTGGTTTCCACGTTCCTCGCGGGACCCGGGGCCACGGACGAGCACTCCGACTCGGCCGGCGGCGCGACGGTCATCGCCCCGCGTGCGCGGCTGGTCGCGCAGATCAATCGCGACGGCGACGCCGACTGGTTCCGCGTGACGTTCGCGAGCGCGGGCGTGTGGAGCGTGGGCTCGTTCAATCCCGCCTCGGGAACACCGGGAATCGATGTCGCCGCCGAGGTGTTCGCGGCCGACGGCGCGACGCGCCTCGCCGTGAATGACGACCGCTCGGCCACGGACCGGAATTTCGAGATCGCGCAAACCATCCCCGCGCCCGGCACCTACTTGCTGCGCGTGACGGGTGCCCCGGGCGTCACCGGCGCGTACGGCCTCTCCTCGGCCTTCGCGCTCCCCGACGACTACGGCGACTCGCCGGCCGCCGCGGCGAGCCTCACGTCCAACGGCCAGGTTGGCGGTTTCCTCGGCTCGAGCACGGACCAGGACTGGTTTCGCGTCACCTTCGACCGCCCCGGGCTGTTCCGCGTCACCTCAACCGGGCTCACGGACGTCTTCGCGCGCCTGTACCGCTCCGACGGCGTGACCCAGATCTCCGAGAGCGACGACATCGTGCTTGGCGTGGATACCAACTTCTCCATCGCCGCCAACGTGAACGGCGCGGATACGTACTTCCTGCAGGTGACGGGCTTCGACGGCGACCAGGGGGCCTACGGCCTGGTGACGTCGTTCAGCACGGCGAGCGAGCCGCCGAACTACACCGACCTGTGGTGGAACGCGGCAGAGTCGGGATGGGGCATCAACCTCAACCACCAGAGCAACATCATCTTCGCCACGCTCTTCACCTACGCGCCCGACGGCCGCAACCTCTGGCTCGTGGCCTCGGACCTGGCGCGCCAGCCCGACGGCAGCTACACCGGCGCGCTCTACCGCAGCAACGGCCCGGTGTTCAACGCGCAGCCCTTCACGGCGGTCACGTTGACCCAGGTGGGCACGATGACGCTCACCTTTTCCGCCGTGAACGCCGCGACGCTCACGTACTCTTTCAACGGCACGAACGTGACCAAACAGATCACGCGCCAGCGCTTCGGGCCCGCGCCGACGTGCGTCTTCGTGACCGGGTCGCGCACCGGAGCCACCAACGTGCAGGACCTCTGGTACAACCCGAACGAGCCGGGGTGGGGCATCAACCTCTCGCAGCAGGGCCAGGTGGTCTTCGCCACGCTTTTCACCTACAGCGCCGACAACCGCGACATGTGGCTGGTCGCCTCGGACCTCGCACGCCGTCCGGACGGCAGCTTCTCCGGTCCCCTGTATCGCAGCAGCGGCCCGCCGTTCAACGCGCAGCCGTGGACGCCGAATACCGTGACCGCGGTCGGGACGATGACCCTCACCCGCAGTAACGGCTCTTCCGCCACTCTCACCTATACCGTGGACGGGGTGGCGGTGACCAAGCAGATCCAGAGGCAGGTGTTCGGAGCCCAGCAGACGCAGTGCCACTAAGATGGTGGTATCGGGCGCATTCCAACGGGCCACCCTCCGGCGCGCAGCCGGCAGGCGACCCATAACGAGGGGGAACGGTTGAAACCAAACTACGCATTCGCGAAACGCCAGAAAGAGCTCGCCAAGAAGGCGAAGAAGGAAGCCAAGCAGTTGAAGAAGCAGCAGGCAGGCGGCGAGGCCGCCCCGCCCGAAAACCCGCCCCCGACGGATCCGGTGCCCAAGCTTTAGCCGGAACCGGGCCGACCGGCGCGCTGTCGATACAGTCATGGACAGCACGGCAGGCCGCCCCCGGCACTTTTCCATGATCCGCGAGTTCCACCTCGCGGACTTCTTCACCCTCGCCAATGCCGCGTGCGGCACCGGCTCCGTCCTGCTCGCCATGCTCTACATGGCCAGCGGGGATATCCGGCAGTTTTTCGCGGCGGCGGCGCTGGCGCCCGCGGCGTTCATCTTCGACGTGCTGGATGGCCGCATCGCCCGGGCGCGCAACCAGCACTCGGCGCTTGGCCGGGAGCTCGATTCCCTGTCCGACGTGATTTCGTTCGGCGTAGGCCCCGCGGCGCTCGCCTTCGCGGCGGGCATGCAGGGCGGTTGGGACGCGGCCGCGCTGCTCTACTTCGTCTGCTGCGGCGTCAGCCGCCTCGCGCGCTACAACGTGACGGCCGAGGCGCTTTCGGAGGGGGCCGCGAAAGTGAAGTACTTCGAGGGCACTCCGATACCGACGAGCGTAGCGCTGGTTGGCGTGCTCGCGTTCGCAGCGTGGCAGGGCCGGATCGGTGAGGGCCTCTACGGCGGCGTCTGGGCCCTGGGCCCGTGGAACCTGCACCCGCTGGCGCTGCTCTTCGTCCTTTCGGGAACGCTGATGATCAGCAAGACGCTGCGCATCCCGAAGATCTAGACTCCCAGCCCCGCTAGCGAATCGGCAGCGTCGGCAGGCGCACCGAGTAGGTCGTGCCCTCGCCGGGGCCGTCGCTTTCGGCCATCACGCTTCCCCCGTGCATCTCGACCAGGCCCTTCACCAGGGCGAGGCCGATCCACAGGCCGCCGGCCGTGCGCTCGTAATCCACGTTCACCGAGGGGGCCGGGAAAAGGCCGAATACCGAGGCGATGGCCGGATGGGCCCGTCCCATGGCGTTGTCACGCACGGAAATCGTCACCTCGGACTCCTCTTGGGCCGCCACCACGGTGATCAGCCCTTCGCGAGCCGTGTAGCGGGCGCTGGTAGAGATCAGCGTCCCGATCGCATGGGCGAGGCGGGCAAGGTCCGCATCCACGAAGGCGGGCTCCGACGGGATGTCCACCTCCAGGTCGTGGCCGGCCGCGATCAGATCCGGGCGCGCGTTCTCGATGGCGGTGGCCACCACGTCCTCGACCAGCACAGGCGAGCGCTGGAGGTCCAGCGCGTTCTCGCTGATGCGCGTGATCTCGGCGAGGTCGTCGAAAAGCCGGGCCATGTGCTCGAGCTGGCGCTCCATGATCGGCAGCTCGTGGGCCAGCAACGCCTTCAGCTCGCCACGCGCATCCGCGACGTCTCCCTCCGAGGCGTGCTGGCTCGCGGCGGCCGTGAGCCGGGCGGTGAGCCGCTTCAGGTCCTCCATCGCCCGCAGCTCGAGGGCAACGATGGAGCGCTCGGCGGGGTCCTCGCGGTCGAGCGTCGTGTTGCGGGAACCGGCGTTGCCGGCCCGATTGGATAGGATGCGTTCCGCAGTTTTCATGAGGTCCGATCGTGCGATTCGCGTATGACAGGAGTATGTTGGCGCCGGCGCGGGCCGGCGCGTGAGCCTCCATTGTCCTCCTGCCGGCGCGCCTCGGCATCCTGCACCGCACCATGCCTCAGCAGTACGTCGCCTCAGGCGGGCAACGGCTTGAAAGGCTTGAACTTGCTGACGCCGCCGGTGATCACGCCCCAGGTGGACTCCTCGACCTCGTTCCAGGCCCCGGGGAGATCGACGAACGGCTCGGAGACGACCATGCGCGTTTCCTCGGAGACGGTCTTGAAGCTCGGCACGTCCGGGTAGAGCTTGCGCAGCGTGCGGATGTCGGTGCTCTGGAAAAGCGAGCGCGACTTGCCCTCGGTCGAATAGCGGAAGCACCAGAGCTTGCGGCCGTCGGAAATCCCGAGCGTCATCTGCATCGGGTTCTCGATGCCCTTCTTGCGACCCTCGTCTTCCACGAAAGCGACCATGCGGGCGATGGCCTTCGGGGGATCGGCGTCGAGCCCGAAGGTCAGGGCCAGGTAGAACATCGTTTCGGAGTCCGTCGTGCCCTCGATGCACGAGTAGAGCGAGGCGTCGACCGCGAGCGCCAGCTCGCGCTTCATCTGCGCGTAGCCGTTGATGAGCCCGTTGTGCATGAAGAGCCACTTGCCATGGCGGAACGGGTGGCAGTTGGTCTGCTGCACGGCGGTGCCGGTCGAAGCGCGCACGTGCGCGAGGAAGAGCGGCGACTCGACCTCGGTCGAGAGCTCGCGCAGGTTGCGGTCGTTCCACGCCGGGGCTGTCGAGCGATACAGGCGCGGCTCGGGACCCTTGCCGTACCAGCCTACGCCGAAGCCGTCACCGTTGGTCGCCTCCAGGCCCTTGCGCGACTTGAGGCTCTGCACCACCAGCGAATAGGAAGGCTTGAACAGCACCTCTTCGAGCGCAATGGGCGAGCCCGAGTACGCGATCCAGCGGCACATTTGTGGCTTCCCCAGTTTGTCCCGGAATGGTCGTATTGAGCCACAATGAAGCGCCATGGACAAAGGCGCCGTTTCCATCACGGAGTTGCTCGAGCGCGAAGATGCCCTGAGGACGCTCTCGGAGGCGCGCCGCGGCGCCCTGGAATGCCGCGGCTGCGTCGCCATCGTCAGCGGCGAGGCCGGCATCGGCAAGACCTCTCTGGTCACGCACTTCGTCCAGGCGATCGCCGAGGATGAAGTCGCCTGGGGCCGTTGCGACTCGCTGCTCACGCCCCGCGTTCTCGGGCCCGCCTACGACATCGCCGCGCGCCGCGGCGGCAAGCTCCTCGCGCGCATGGACTCGGGCGCCGGGCGCTCCTCCGTGTTCGCGGCGTTCCTCGACGAGCTGCGCTCCACCGTCGCCCCGCCCGTGCTGGTGTTCGAAGACTTGCACTGGGCGGACGAGGCCACCCTCGACCTGGTGAAGTACCTCGGGCGGCGGATCGGCGATACGCGCGCGCTCCTCATCCTCACGTTTCGCGATGACGAGGTGGGCGAGCGGCACCCGCTGCGCCTGGTCGTCGGCGAGCTTCCGCGGCAAGCGACTGTTCGCGTCGCACTGGCGCCGTTGTCGCCCGCGGCGGTGCGCACGCTCGCCGCCGAGGCGCACGACTCCGCAGGCCTGCATGCGTTGACCGGGGG
>JBKJYC010000094.1:0-3162 GCA_046715885.1 Usitatibacter sp. | reverse complement strand
GGGTGTGCCCGCTGATCGAGGAATCGGAGGCGCTGCAGCTGCAGACCGCCATCGACACGTTCGAGGCGATGAAGGCCACCTTCCCCGACCTCGCGGTGGGCCTGGTGCACGGCCGCATGAAACCCGCGGAGAAGGCGCAGGTGATGGCGGACTTCAAGGCGCGCAGGATCCAGCTCCTCGTGGCCACAACCGTGATCGAGGTCGGCGTCGACGTGCCCAACGCGACGCTGATGGTGATCGAGCACGCCGAGCGCATGGGCCTGGCGCAGATGCACCAGCTGCGCGGGCGCGTGGGCCGCGGTGCGAAGAAGAGCCTCGCCATCCTCTTGTATCATCAACCGCTATCGGAGGCGGCGAGGGCGCGCTTGAAAGTCATCTACGAAAACAACGACGGCTTCGAGATCGCGCGCCAGGACCTGCTGCTTCGCGGCCCCGGCGAGTACCTCGGCAGCCGCCAGAGCGGCGCGCCGCTGTTGCGCTTCGCCGACCTGGAGCGCGACACCGACCTGATCGAGGCCGCGCGCGGCGTGGCCGACGAGCTGATCGCCACCGGCAGCCCCGCGGCGGCGAAGCACCTCGAGCGCTGGCTCGGCACGAAGCAGTTCTTCCTCAAGGCATGAACCGGTGGAAGCGCTTGGCACCACCGCACGCGAATCCATGGCGGCCTTGGCTCACCTGGCGCGGCTCGCTCACGTGGCGCATCGTTGCGCATTCGCGCAGCTTTCGCGTCGAGCGCATCCAGCAGCGCCTTCGCATCCCGAACGAGGACGAGTACCGCGCCCTGGGCCGCCCCACGCACAAGCGCGCGCTGGTCCGTGAGGTGATCCTCCACGCCGACGGCAGGCCCGTCGTTCTCGCGCATTCCGTCGCCGCGCGTCGCGACCTCTTCGGCGTGTGGCGCAGCCTTCGCGGCCTTGGCACGCGACCGCTGGCCGAGATGCTGTTCGGCGATCCCCTGGTGCAGCGCACGCCGCTGGAATTCGTGCGCGTGGACTTCCGCCATCCGCTCTGGAAGCGCGCGCGCAAGGTGTTCGGCCGCGACTTCCCGGCGCTGTGGGCGCGCCGCTCGCACTTCACCAAGCGCGGCCGGCCGCTGATGGTGACCGAGGTGTTCCTCCCCGAGATCCTGGAGCTGCGCAAATGAGCAAGGCCCTCGCGCGTCTCGACGCCTACGAGAAGCTGATGCGGCTCGACAAGCCCATCGGAGTCCTGCTGCTGCTTTGGCCCACGCTCTGGGGACTCTGGCTGGCCGCCGGCGGCCAGCCGAGCTGGATCGCCCTGTGGATCTTCGGGGTCGGCACGGTGCTGATGCGCTCCGCGGGCTGTGCCCTCAACGACTTCGCCGACCGCAAGTTCGACGCGCAGGTCGAGCGCACCCGCAACCGGCCGCTCGCCCAAGGCGCCATCCGGCCCTGGGAAGCGCTCGCGGTCGCGGCCGTGCTGTCGCTCGTGGCCTTCGCGATGGTGCTCAAGCTGAACGCACTCACGATCAAGCTCTCGGTCATCGCGTTCCTGCTGGCGGCGATCTATCCGTTCACGAAGCGCTTCTTCGCGATGCCGCAGGCCTGGCTGGGCGTGGCGTTCGGCTTCGGCATTCCCATGGCCTTCGCCGCGCAGCAGGGACATGTGCCACCGCTTGCCTGGGCGCTGCTGGCCGCCAATGTCCTGTGGACCATCGCGTACGACACCGAGTACGTCATGGTCGACCGCGACGACGACGTGAGGCTGGGCATCAGGACCTCGGCGATCCTCTTCGGACGGCGCGACGTGATCGCCGTGATGGCCTGCTATGCGCTCTTCCTCCTCGCGATGCTGGGCATCGGCATCTGGCAGGGCTACGGACCGTTCTATACCGGCGGCCTTCTCGTCGCGGCCGTGATCGCCGCCTACCACTACCGCCTCATCCGCGACCGCTCGCGGGAGGGTGCCTTCAAGGCGTTCCTGCACAACAACTGGATCGGGGCGGCGATCTTCGCGGGCATCGCCCTCGACCAATGGAAGCGATAGCTATGGCGCAGCCATGAAAGACGACATCTTCCTGGTTCCCGGCCTGCGCTCGCCGTTCGCGCGCGTCGACGGGCCCTTGCGCCGGCTGGATGCGGTCGCGTTGTCCGTTCCGGTCGCGCAGGCGATGGTCGCGCAGTCGCCGGCCGGCGCGATCGATTTCGTCGTGTGGGGCACGGTGGCGCCGAACCTCGGCTGGAGCAACATCGCGCGCGAGATGTGGATCGAGGCGAAGCTCGATCCGACGGTCCCGGCCTTCTCCACCGTCCTCGCGTGTTCCACCAGCATGGTCGCCGTGTTCGAGGCGGCCGGCATGCTGGGGGACGAGCATGAGCTGGCCCTGGCCGGCGGCGTCGAGAGCATGAGCCGCGTGCAGATCGGGTTGCGGCAGGGCCTGTCGGACTGGATCCGCCGGCTCTCGCAGGCGCGCACCCTGGGCGAGCGCCTCGACCGCTTCGCCGAGATCCGCGCCGCGGACATCAGGCTCCATGTCCCGAGCGTAGCCAACCGCGCAACCGGCAAGAGCATGGGCGAGCACTGCGAGGAGATGGCGAAGCAATGGTCGATCCGCCGCGAGGACCAGGACCGGCTCGCCTTCGAGTCGCACCGGCGCGCGGTGAAGGCCCTGTCGGCGGGATTCTTCGACGACCTGGTCGTTCCCGTGGAGGGCATGGCCAAGGACGGCATCCCGCGCGCCGACAGCTCGCTGGAGAAGCTGGCCACGCTCAAGCCCGCCTTCGACCGCGCCAGCGGCCAGGGCACGATCACTGCCGGCAACGCCTCGCCGCTCACCGATGGCGCGGCCGCGATCTGGGTCGGAACCACCGAGGGCGTCTCCCGCTTGTCCGCCAACCGCCCGAAGGCGAAGCTGGTCGACTGGGAGATGGCTGCCGTGGACGTCTTTCACGAAGGCCTGCTGATGGGGCCGGCCTACGCGATCCCGCGCCTGCTCGCGCGCCATGGCCTTGCGCTGGACGCGATCGACCTGTGGGAGGTCCACGAGGCCTTCGCCGCGCAGGTGCTGTGCAACGTCGCCGCGCTCGAGAGCGAGATCTTCGTGCGCGAGAAGGCGAAGGTCGGTGCCCGCCTGGGGAGATTCCCCTGGGATCGGTTGAATCCCAACGGCGGGAGTGTCGCGATCGGGCACCCGTTCGGCGC
>JBKJYC010000093.1:0-2963 GCA_046715885.1 Usitatibacter sp. | reverse complement strand
CCCCTCGAGCGCGCGCTCGCCGTGTTGTGCGTCGACGGTGGTGACCACGCCCGCCAGCGCGTAGCGCACCGCGAGCAGCGGCAGGTCCGCGAGGGCGGCCAGCATCGGCCCCGGGTCCGCGAGTCCCGAGGTCTCGATCACCACGCGCTCGAAGTCCGCCACCTTGCCTTCGGCGCGCTGGAAATGCAGCTCGCGCAGGAGTCCCACCAGATCCGCGGACATGCGGCAACAGATGCAGCCGCCGGCGAGTGTCACGACACCCTCCGCGCCCTCGCATACCAGCGCGTGGTCGATAGGCACGTCGCCCCACTCGTTCACGATCACCACGGTGCGGGCGAAGCGCGGGTCGGCGACGATGCGGTTCACGAGCGTCGACTTGCCGCTGCCCAGGAAGCCGGTCAGCACCGTGACCGGTGTCAAGCCCGTGGCGCTCACTTCTTCCTTTTCGCCCTCGGGTGCGCGGCGTCATACACCTAGGCGAGGTGCTGGAAGTCCAGGTGCGTATAGACCTGCGTGGAGGCGATGCTCGCGTGGCCGAGCATTTCCTGCACCGCCCGCAGGTCGCCCGAGGACTGCAGCACGTGGGAGGCGAACGAGTGACGCAGCATATGCGGGTACACATCGACGTCCAGCCCCGCGGCCGCGGCGCGGACCTTGATGCGCTGCTGGATCTCGCGCGGCGCGATGCGCCGGCCGCGCGCGCCGACGAAGAGCGCCGTTTCGCCCGGGCGCGCCATCGCGGCACGCACCGGCATCCAGCGCGCGACGGCCTCGAGCGCGGGCCTCCCGACCGGCACGATCCGCGTCTTGTTGCCCTTGCCCACGACGCGGACTTCCGCGCTGTCCACGTCGAGGGACGCGACCTCGAGGTTCGCGACTTCCGAGACCCTGAGCCCGCAGGAATACGTGAGCTCGAAGAGCGCCTGGTCGCGCACGCCCAGGCGGGAATCGTCGGCATGCGCCACCAGCCTCACGGCGTCGTCGGGGGACAACATCCCGGGAAGGCGCTTGCCCATCTTCGGCGAGCGTACGCCGGCGCAAGGATTCGCATGGGCGGCTCCGTGGCGCGCGAGCCATTCGAAGTATCCGCGCCAGCTCGACATCATCCGGGCGAGCGAACGCGGCGACAGGCCGCGGGAATGCAGCATGGCGACGAAACGGCGGATGTCGTGCGGCGTGAGCGACGAGAGCTCGCGCTGCCCCGCCAGCGCGGCGAGCGTGCGGCCGTCGCGCGCGTAGGCCGCGACGGTATGGCCGGAGAGCCGGCGCTCGTTGCGAAGGTGGGCGAGGTAGCGCTCGAGGGCGCTAGCCGGCTTGCTGCTCACGGACGGGGGTGACGTACCGCCACAGCGCGTGGCTCATCAGCTCGCCGATGCGCTTGAGGTAGAGCGTGCCCATCTCCGGGTAGAAGCGCTTCGGATCCTCGGAGCCCAGCGCGATGGCGCCGAAGTGCAGCGCGTCGCGCTTGAGCTCCACCAGCGCGAAGGACTTCAGGTGCGGGGCCGCCTCGCCGAACCACGCCTGGCTTTCGTAGACCGCGTGGTGGCCGCAATAGGGCACCGTCATCTGCGCGACGAACTGGCGCATCTCGGGCATCACCGCGGCGAACTCCTTGGTGTCGGGGTTCTCCTCGGCCACGTTCCAGAGGCGCACGGAGACATGGGGCACGGCGAAGTGGTCGAGGAGGTCCAGGTACAAGGTGTCGAGGGCCGCGTCCAGGCTCGTCGCTTCGATCAGGCGACAGGCCAGCCTGTGCACCTTCTCGCTCACTGCGTCGTTCTCCTCGCCGAACTGGATCAGCTCGCGCAGCTTGTCCTCGAGGAGTCGCGCCTTTTCGCGCACCGCCACCAGCTGGCGCTCGCCGATCGACACCGCCCGCCCGCCGTGTGGGTGCGGGATCTGCAAGTCCATCAGGATGTCGACATGGTTCTCGAAGAACCCCGGGTTCTGCCGCAGGTACTCCGCGACTTGTTCGGCGGTGAGCAAATGCTTCCTTTCTAGATCTCGATCTCGCCGTCGAAGACGCTCACGGCATCGCCTGTCATCATAACGGGCGCCTGACCCCCGGGCCAGCGGATCGTGAGGTCGCCGCCCCGGGTCGTCACGCGGACCTGCCAGTCGAGCAAGCCGCGCTGGTTCCCGGAGACGACCGCCGCGCACGCACCCGTGCCGCAGGCGAGGGTCTCGCCGGCGCCGCGCTCCCAGACGCGCAGGCGGATGTGCTCGCGCGAGACGACCTGCATGTAGCCGGCGTTCACCCGGTTGGGGAAGGCCGCATGGTTCTCCAGCAGCGGACCCTGGGAGGTGACCGGCGCGTGATCCACGTCGTCGACAACCTGGATCGCATGCGGGTTTCCCATGGACAGGACGCCGACCTCGATCGTGGTGGATCCGATGCCCAACGGGTAGGTCACCCGTCGCGCGGACGCGACGAAGGGCACCTCGCGCGGCTCGAAGCGCGGCGCGCCCATGTCCACGCTCACCTGGCCCGAAGGCTGCAGCTCGGGAATGATCACGCCGCAGGCGGTCTCGACACGGATGGCCATCTTGTCCGTGAGGCCCTGGTCGCGCACGAAGCGCGCGAAGCAGCGCGCGCCGTTGCCACATTGCTCGACCTCGCCGCCATCGGCATTCCAGATGCGGTAGCGGAAATCGTTCGCCGGCGATCGCGGCCGCTCCACGATGAGCACCTGATCGCAGCCGACGCCGAAATGGCGGTCGGCGATTCGCCGCACCTGCTCCGCGGCAAGATCCACTTCCTGGCGCACGGCGTTGATCACGACGAAGTCGTTGCCCTGGCCTTGCATCTTGGTGAACTTGAGCTTCATGGCTTCCGGTAGGGAGAGGGGTCGCCCGGCGGACGCGTCTTGAAGCGTTTGTGGGCCCAGAAGTATTGCTCCGGCATCTCGCGCACGCGCTCCTCGATGAAGGCATTCATGCGCTTCACGTCGCCCTCGAGGTCC
>JBKJYC010000092.1:0-4684 GCA_046715885.1 Usitatibacter sp. | reverse complement strand
GTCCACGCCCGCGAGGCTCTTGAAGAGCTCCATCGAGATGTGGTTCGATGAGCCGTTGCCAGTGGATGCGTAGCTGAGCGACCCGGGTTTCGCCTTGGCGAGGGCGATCAGCTCGCTCACCGACTTCGCCGGCAGCGACGGATGCACCACCAGCAGGTTGGGCGAGGTGGCCGCGAGGATCACGGGCGCAAAATCCCTCACCGTGTCGTAGGGCATTGCCTTGATGAGGCTGGGAACTACCGAGAACGGGAAGGCCACCACCAGCAACGTGTAGCCGTCGGGCGGCGACTTGGCCACGAAGTCGTTTCCGATGAGCGTGTTGCCGCCGGGCTTGTTCTCCACGAAAGCGGGCTGGCCCCAGGCCTCGGTGAATTTCGCGGCGAGCGTGCGTCCGAGCGTGTCGTTGAAGCCACCCGGCGGGTACGGCACCACAATCTTGATCGGCTTCGAAGGATAGGACTGGGCGATCGCGCCCCCGACGCCGAGGGACGCGACCGCGATCGCGCACAGGAGATGCCTAAACATAGCCGGGACCCTCGATGACGGGATGGGATGCGAGGAAATCTTCGTTCACCTCGACGCCGATGCCAGGCGCTTCCAGCGGCCGCACGGTGCCGTCCCTGCCGATCTCGTAGGGCCTGCTGGTGAGCTCGTCGCGGAACAGGTTGTTCTTCGACACGTCGCCCTCGAAGTATCCGCCGTTGTCGATCGCGGCGAGGAAGTGAATGTTCGCGGCCATGTTGATGCCGGTCATCGAGGAATGCGGGTGGATCTCGAGCTTGTGCGCGGAGGCCATGGCGGCTATGCGCAGGCACTCCGTGATGCCGCCGCTCTTGGAGAGGTCGGGCTGGATGATGTCGACGCTCTCTTCCTCGATGAGGCGGGAGAACTCGAAGCGCGTGAAGTGGTTTTCGCCCGCGGCCAGCGGCAACGTGGAGAAGGTTCTCGCAGTGGCGTAGCTGCGGTAGTCATGGGCGGGGAACGGCTCCTCCAGCCAGCGTACGCCCAGGTGCTCCAGCACCGGCATCACGCGGCGCGCGTCCTCCAGCGTGTAGCCGATGTTGGCGTCGGTGAGGATCTCCAGGTCGTCACCGAAGGCGTCGCGTGCGGCCGTGACGCGTCTCAGGTCATCCTTCACGTTGTCGCCGAGGCGCACCTTGATCGCCTTGTACCCCGCGTCCACGTGCGCCTTCGCCTCCGCGACCAGATCTTTCGGATCCTGGAAGCCGAGCGACACGCCGCCGGCATACGCGGGGATGGGCTTCGAGGCGCCGCCGAGGAGCTTGTACAGGGGCCAGCCGACCGCCTTCGCGCGAATGTCCCAGAGCGCCATGTCGAGCCCGCTCATCGCGAGCGAGCAGCCCGCCCCCATGCCGTGGCTCGCGAGCTGGCGCATGTAGATCCGGTTCCAGACGCCGACCACGTCGGTGGCGTCCATGCCGAGGACGAGCGTTCTCAGCGTCGTGTTGATCAGCGCCGCCACCGCCCCCGGCGCGCGCCCGGCGTGGGATTCGCCGTAGCCGATGATCCCGGATTCGGTCTTCACGCGGACGATGACCGCGTCGCGCTTGACCGCCCGCCCGATGCCCAGGCGCACGTTGCTGTCTTTCGGCAGGGGGAAGGATGTCGGAATCGCGGTGATCTCCGCGATCTTCAGGGCGGCGTCTAACTTCTGGAAGGGTGAGCTCATCAGCGTACTGTGAAGCCGGCGCGGGCTCCTGTCCAGAAAAGTCGACTCTGACCCGGGTTTCGGGACGGTGGATCGCGCGACGGCGTATTCCTACGCCTCGGCGCGGCCGATGACGTCGGCCCCGATGCTCAGCGGCAATGAACGCATGGTGCAGGCCGGCTTCCAACGTGGACGACACGTACGGGCAGCCGTTTCAACAGCGGGTCCGACGCCAACTATTTCACAGCATCGCTTCCTCGACGGCGAGCACGCTGTCGCCGCCTTTCATCGCCGCGGCGGCCAGGGCCGGGCCCTGCGGGAGAATGTGCTCCGCGAAGAAGCGCGCGGTGAGGATCTTGCCCTTGAGGTAATCGGCATCGCCCTCGCCCGCCGCAAGCTGCTTCGCGGCGATCTGCGCCGAGCGCGCGAGCATCCAGCCGCCGAGCGTGATGCCCAGGAGCTTCAGCACATAGACCGAACCCGCCGCAACGGCCGCGGGGTTCGTGCCGAAGGTCCTGGAGATCCACTGCACGCAATCCCTGGCCTTGGCGATCGCCACGCCGAGCGATTCGCCGATGGACTTCAGGTTCGCGTCCGGCGATGCGGCCAGCGCCGGCAGCATCTTCTCGATCTCGGTGAAGAGTGTCAGCGCCGTGCGGCCCTGCTCGCGTCCGATCTTGCGGCCCACCAGGTCGTTGGCCTGGATGCCGGTGGTGCCTTCGTAGATGGTGGTGATGCGCGCGTCACGCAGGTGCTGCGCGGCGCCGGTCTCCTCGATGAATCCCATGCCGCCGTGCACCTGGATGCCGAGCGAGGCGACGTCGATGCCGTTCTCGGTGGACCAGCCCTTCACGATCGGAATCAGGAAATCGACCATCGCCTGGGCGCGCTTGCGCTCCTCCTCGTCCGGGTGCTTGCGCGCGCGGTCGAGCAGCGCGGAGGTCCAGTACGCGAGCGCGCGCGAGGCCTCGGTGAGCGACTTCATCGTGAGCAGCATGCGCTTCACGTCGGGGTGCTGGACGATGGGCGCGGTCCGCGCACCCTGCGAGCCGGCGGGCTTGCCCTGCAGCCGCTCGCGGGACCACGCGAGCGCCCGCTGGAAGGCCCGCTCCGAGATCGACACGCCCTCGAGGCCCACGGACAAGCGGGCGGCATTCATCATGATGAACATGTACTCGAGGCCGCGATGCGCTTCCCCGACGAGGAAGCCAACGGCGCCGTCCTTCTCGCCGTACGCCATCACTGCGGTCGGACTCGCGTTGATGCCCAGCTTGTGCTCGATGGACACGCACTTCACGTCGTTGCGCTCGCCAGTGGTTCCGTCGGGCTTCAAGTTGAACTTCGGCACCACGAAGAGCGAGATGCCCTTCACGCCCTCGGGCGCACCGTCGATGCGCGCGAGCACCAGGTGGATGATGTTCTCGGTGAAGTCGTGCTCGCCGTAGGTGATGAAGATCTTCTGGCCCTTCAGCTTGTACGTTCCGTCGGGCTGGGGCGTGGCCTTGGTGCGCACCAGCGAGAGGTCGCTCCCGGCCTGAGGTTCAGTCAGGTTCATGGTGCCGGTCCATTTGCCGGAGACCATGTTCGGCAGGAATTTTTCGCGGATCGCAGCGGGGCCCACGTAGTCGATCGCCTCGATGGCGCCTTGCGTCAGCATCGGACAGAGCTTGAACGCGAGGTTGGAGGAGCCCCACATTTCCTCCACGGGTGTGGCGACGAGATGCGGCAGCCCCTGGCCACCGAAATCCGTCGGCGAGAGGATGTTGCCCCAGCCCGAGTTCACGTACTGCCAGTAGGCTTCCTTGAAGCCCTCCGGCGTCGTCACCACGCCGTCGTTCCACTTCGAGCCCTGCTTGTCGCCCGTGGCGTTGAGCGGCGAGAGCACCTCGGAGGCGAGCTTGCCGGCCTCCTCGAGGATCGCATCGACCACGTCCTCGGTCACCTCCTCCCAGCCGGGGAGCTGGTTCACCTGGTCCAGGCCGACCACGTGCTTGAGGACGAACTGCATGTCTTTGATCGGGGCGACGTATTCGGCCATCTAGATTTTCTCCGTCAGCTCGGGGACGATCTGGAAGAGATCGCCGACGAGTCCGTAGTCCGCCACCTGGAAGATCGGCGCCTCGGGGTCTTTGTTGATGGCGACGATGACCTTGCTGTCTTTCATGCCGGCAAGGTGCTGGATCGCCCCGGAGATACCGATGGCGATGTAGAGCTCGGGGGCGACGATCTTGCCGGTCTGGCCCACCTGGTAGTCGTTCGGCACGTAACCCGAATCCACCGCGGCGCGCGAGGCGCCGATGGCCGCGCCCAGCTTGTCGGCGAGCGCGTCGAGCATCTTGAAGTTCTCGCCGCTCGCAAGGCCGCGCCCGCCCGAGACGACGCGGCGCGCCCCACCCACCTCCGGGCGCGAGGATTTCGTCAGCTCCTGCGAGATCACCTTCGACTGGCCCTTGTCGGGCCCGGCGGCTGCATCCTCGAGCGGCGCGGAGCCCGTGGCGGCGGCAGCGTCGAATCCGGTCGAGCGCACCGTGACCACCTTCACCTTGTCGGCCGACTGCACCGTCGCGAACGCATTGCCGGCGTAGATCGGGCGCACGAACGTGTCGGGCGATTCCACGCCCACGATGTCGGAGATCTGCGCGACGTCGAGCAGCGCCGCCACGCGAGGCATGAGGTTCTTGCCGAACGCCGAGGCGGTGACCGCGATGTGCGAATAGCTGCCGGCCATGGGAACGATGAGCGCGGCGTAGTTCTCCGGTATCCCACCGTCGTACTGCGCGCCCGCGACGTGCAATACCTTCGCCACGCCGGCGAGCTTCGAAGCCGCGCCGGCCGCGGCCTTCGCGTTGGAACCGGCGACGAGGACGTGCACATCGCCGCCCATCTTCGCCGGGGCGGTGACGGCGTTGGCCGTTCCGCCCTTCATTTGGATGTTGTCGTGCTCGGAAATGACGAGGACTGTCATTATTTGTCGTCCCCGCGAAGGCGGGGACCCCGTTGAGAGGAATGGATCCC
>JBKJYC010000091.1:0-3956 GCA_046715885.1 Usitatibacter sp. | reverse complement strand
GGTGATGGCGAAGTTCAGGTGCAGGATCCGCCACGGCCGCTCGGGGTTCGAGCGCTCGAGGTCGGCCAGGAGCCGGGGCGTTACGTTTGCAATCACGCCCTGCATCAAGCCGAACACCGCCGAGAGCTCCTGCGGGGTGCGGGCGGCATTGGAGCGGTGCGCAAGCGCGTTGGCCACCGGCTCGATCGCTTCCAGCGCGACCTCATGGCGCAGCGCCCACAACGCCACACCGAGGATGAGGTCGGGATCGCAGCGGTGGCGCGCAAGATCGTTGAGGAGCCCTGCCGCGAGCTCGCACGTGTCCTCCAGGGCGAGCGGCTTGGAGCCGCCGTACTGGCGGTCGATCGCCTCCAGCATGTCGAAAGCGCCTCGCAGCTCGACCAGGCGAGCGTCGTGGAGGGCGGCTTCGCGGAATTTTACCGCCAGCTCGCGCGTGGCGACCTGGCCGTCGTCGCCGAAGTGGATTGGGGTGACAGGCATGGCAAGGATTCAGAAATGCGGGATTTTGCTACAATATCAACCGTTTCCTTGAAGCAGGCGGGTTTGGACAATTACGATCTTCACAACCATTCGACGTGCTCGGATGGTTTGCTGTCCCCCACGCAATTGATGGAGCTGGCCGCGAAGGCCGGCGTGGACGCGATAGCGCTGACCGACCACGATACGACGGATGGCCTGGCAGAGGCCCGCGAGGCGGCGAATCGCCTCGGCGTGAACCTCATCAACGGGGTCGAGATTTCGGTGAGCTGGGGTGAGACGACGATCCATGTCGTGGGCCTGGCGATCGACCCGGCATGCCCCGCGCTGGTGGACGGCCTGAAATCGATCCGCGAAGGCCGCCTCGAGCGCGCACGGCGAATCGCCAAGGCGCTGGAAGACGCGGGTGTCCCGGATACGCTGGAGCCGGCGCTGGCGCTGTCGCAGAATGTCGCGATGATCGGCCGCACGCACTTCGCGCGTCACATGGTCGAGCGGGGCACGGTGAAGGATCTCCAGGCCGCATTCGACAAGTACCTGGCGAAGGGCAAGCGCGCGTACGTGGCGCACAAGTGGGCCGAGTTGAAGGATGCGATCGCATGGATTCGCGCTGCGGGTGGCGTGGCGGTCCTGGCGCATCCGGGCCGGTACGGGCTGAAGCCCACGTTCCGCGATGCGCTGCTGGAAGAATTCCGCCGCCTCGGTGGCGAAGCGATCGAGGTGGTGACGGGGAGTCACCGGCCCGAGCAATACGCCACCTGGCGCCGCCTGGCCGAGGAGCACGGGTTCCTGGCCTCGCGCGGTGCCGATTACCACGGGCCGGGCGAGAGCCCCTACGAGCCGGGAACGCTGCCGCTGCTTCCCGCCTCGTGCAAGCCGGTGTGGTCCAAGTGGGCGCATTAGCCGCCCGGTGAATCGAACGGCGCGGGCCGAGGGGGGCCGCGCTCGACAACACGGCAGGACGAGCGAGCGAGGCTCGGGCGCGATGGCGCAATTTTTCACGGTGCATCCGGACAACCCGCAGCCGCGGCTGATCCGGGCCGCGGTGGAGATCGTTCGTGGCGGCGGCGTGATCGCCTACCCGACGGACTCCTGCTACGCGCTCGGTTGCCACATCGGCGACAAGCAGGCGATGGAGCGCATCCGCCGGATCCGCAACGTGGACGAAAGGCATCACCTCACGCTCGTATGCCGTGAGCTTGCGGAGATCGGACAATTCGCCAAGGTGGACAACATCCAGTACCGCCTCATCAAGGCCAACACGCCGGGCAGCTACACGTTCATCCTGCGCGCCACCCGCGACGTTCCGCGCCGGCTGCTGCACCCGCGCCACACCATCGGCGTGCGCATCCCGCACCATCCGGTGCCGCTCGCGCTGCTGAACGAATTGAAGGAACCGCTCCTGTCCTCGACCCTGATACTTCCCGACCACGGCCAGCCGCTCAACGACGCCGAGGAGATCCGCCGCCAGCTCGAGCACAAGGTGGACCTGGTGATCGATGCGGGACCCTGTGGCCTCCAGGTGACCACGGTGATCGACCTCTCGGGCGACGCTCCGGTGCTGCTGCGCGAGGGCAAGGGCGACATCCGGCCCTTCGGCTTCGTCAAGGCGGCGCTGCACTGATGGATCCCTACAATTTCGTCGTGACGATCGCGGTCTACGCGATCCCGGTGATCTTCGCGATCACGCTGCACGAAGCGGCGCACGGATATGTCGCGCGGCATTTCGGCGATACCACCGCCTACATGCTGGGCCGCGTCACCCTGAACCCCATGAAGCACATCGATTGGCTGGGCACCGTGGTGCTGCCGCTGGTGACCGTCCTCCTGTCGGGCTTCATGTTCGGCTGGGCGAAGCCGGTGCCCGTCAACGAGCGCAACCTGCGCCGTCCCAAGAAGGACATGTTGTGGGTCGCGGCGGCGGGACCGGGCTCCAACCTGGCGCAGGCGCTCGCCTGGGCGGTCGTTGCGCGCGTGCTGATGGCCTTCGGGCCCGAATCCCGGGTCGGCGACTTCTGGTTCGCGGTCGCCATCGCCGGCATCCAGGTCAATATCGTGTTCGCGATCCTGAACCTCTTCCCGCTGCTGCCGCTGGACGGCGGGCGCATGGTCGCGAGCGTGCTTCCCGACAGGCTCTCCTACGGCTATGCGCGCCTCGAACCCTACGGCATGGTGGTCCTGATCATCCTGATCGTCACCGGCGCAATGAGCTGGCTGCTCTCCCCGCTGGTGCGCGGCACGCTCTCCCAGATCAACAAGGCGATGGGTCTCCCCTAGAAAATGATGTTCCAGGACCGCGTACTTTCAGGAATGCGCCCCACGGGCGCGATGCACCTTGGCCACTACCACGGAGCGCTCAAGAACTGGATCCGGCTCCAGAACGAGTTTCCGTGCCTTTTCTTCGCCGCCGACTGGCACGCGCTCACGACGCACTACGAGGACCCCTCGGTCATCGAGGCGACCGTATGGGACATGTTCATCGACTGGCTCGCCTGCGGCATCGATCCGTCGAAGGCGACGCTGTTCATCCAGTCGCGCGTGCCGCAGCACGCCGAGCTCACCATGCTGCTGTCGTTTTTCGTGCCGCTCGCGTGGCTGGAGCGGGTGCCAACTTACAAGGACCAGGTGGAGAAGCTCGGCGAGCGCGGCATGGACCTCTCCACCTATGGCTTCCTCGGCTACCCCCTGATGCAGGCGGCCGACATCATGATCTACCGCGCCAACAAGGTCCCCGTTGGCGAGGACCAGACGGCGCACGTGGAGATCACGCGCGAGATCGCGCGGCGCTTCAATCACTTGTTCGGCAAGGAAAAGGGCTTCGAGGAGAAGGCCGAGGCGGCGGTGAAGAAGATGGGGCCCAAGAAGGCGAAGGTCTATCGGGAGCTGCGCCGCAAGTTCCAGGAGCAGGGCGACGAGGCCGCGCTCGACGTGGCGCGCAAGCTCGTGGAGGACGTGCAGAACCTGACCCTCGGCGACAAGGAGCGGCTCTACGGCTTCCTCGAGGGCGGGGGCAGGGTGATCCTGGTGGAGCCCGACGTCCTGCTCACGGAGACGCCGAAGCTCCTGGGCCTGGACGGCGAAAAGATGTCGAAAAGCTACGGCAATGCGATCATGCTTCGGGACAAGCCCGAGGACGTCACCAAGAAGGTCCGCACCATGCCCACGGATCCGGCGCGCGTGCGGCGGCAGGACCCGGGCAATCCCGAGAAGTGCCCGGTCTGGAACCTGCACCAGGTCTATTCCGACACGGCGACGAAAGAATGGGTGGTTCGCGGCTGCACCACGGCGGGCATCGGCTGCCTCGAGTGCAAGCAGCCGGTGATCGACGCGATCAACAAGGAGATCGCGCCGATCCGCGAGCGCGCCCTGCAGTACGAGGAGGATCCCACGCTGGTGCGCAACATCATCCAGGACGGTTGCGAGAAGGCGCGCGACCTTGCCGATGAAACCCTGCGCGATGTTCGCGAGGCCATGGGCCT
>JBKJYC010000090.1:0-4397 GCA_046715885.1 Usitatibacter sp. | reverse complement strand
CGGCGCCGGAGCGCAGCTAAAGCGCCGCTGGCTCGCCTCGGTACACGAGCACGTGCGCTTCATCCGCGAGAATTTCTCGCTGTATTCATCCGCCAACAACCATCTGATCGGGGAGGCGACGGGCGCCTTCATCGCCGCGGTGACCTGGCCCCACTGGCCCGAGGCCGCGAAGTGGCGCGATGAGGCCAGGGCGATTCTCGAGCGCGAGATCCTGGCCCAGAACGGCGCGGACGGCGTGAACCTGGAGCAGGCGCTGTCCTACCACCAGTACGAGATCGACATGCTGCTCTTCGCCTGGCTCGCGGCGCGCGCGAACAACGTGCCCATCGCGCCGGCCTACGGCTCGAGGCTCCTCGCCATGCTGGAATTCCTCGCCGCGGTGATGGACGCGGGCGGCAACGTGCCGATGATCGGGGACTCCGACGACGGCATCGTGGTTCGCTTCTGCCCGCAGGAGGACTTCTGCCGCTACCGCTCGGTGCTGGCGATCGGGGCGATCCTCTTCCGGCGCGCCGACTTCAAGCAGAAGGCGTGGACGCTGGACGACAAGACGCGTTGGCTCATGGGGCCGGAGGCGGACACGCTCTTCGATGCGCAGCTCCTGCCGCGCTCCAAAGTGCCGGTGCGCAGAGAATTCCCGGTGGGCGGCTACTACATCCTCGGCACCGACTTCGAGACTCCGGAGGAGATCCGGATCGTGGCCGACGCCGGGCCGATCGGCTACCGCAGCATCGCCGCGCACGGCCATGCCGATGCGCTCACCTTCACGCTCTCGGTGGACGGGCTCGAGTTCCTGATCGACCCGGGCACCTACGCGTACCACACACAGGCGGAGTGGCGGCAGTACTTCCGCGGCACCTCGGCGCACAATACGGTGCGCATCGACCGGCGCAACCAGTCGGACTCGGGCGGCAACTTCATGTGGCTGCGCAAGGCCAACGCCGAGTGCACCGAGTGGACGCCGGGGAAGGCCACCGACCGCTTCGAGGGGCGCCACGACGGCTATGCCGCGCTCGAGGACCCGGTCACGCACATCCGGCGCATCACGCTCGACAAGGAAGCCCGCGCCGTCGCCATCGAGGACCAGCTGGAGATGCAGGGCGAGCACGAGGTGGAGATCTTCTTCCACGTGAGCGAGAAGTGCCACGTCGCCACGACCGACGACGGCATCGCCGTCACGCAGCAGGGCCGCACGCTGCTGCTCGATCTCCCGCAGGTGCTGGGTGCTGAGGTGAAGCTGCATACCGGGGATACGGCGCCGATCCTGGGGTGGGTCTCACGCCGGTTCGACTTCCGCGAGCCCTCACCGACCCTCGCCTGGCGCGCGCGATTGAAAGGACCCCAGGTCCTGCGCACCACCATCGAATGCTGAAGCGAAGCCTAAAGGATCGAACAATGGCAACCATCTACCTGCGCTCCATCATGATGCTCTCGGCAGTCGCACTCACTGCCGTCCTCGCCCTCACTTCCGGCTCCTCGCTCGCGCAGTCCTGCGGCACGCTGGTGGCGCGTGACTGGATGGATACCGATGACCAGCTCGCCGCGCGCGTGCGCCCGACGGATTGCGCAACGGTGGAGCAGAGCCCGCCCGACTTCGGCTGGCCACAGCTGCACAACCTGGCGCGCTACGAGCTGACCCTCACCTACCCCGACGGCCGGACCAGGAGCCTGCCGACGGAGAACAACTGGATGAACTGGCCCGAGGCGCTCCCGGCCGGCACGTACTCGTGGAGCGTGCGGATGACGATACCGCCCGGATCGCAGGCGAGCCGCGCGCGCAAGTTCACCGTCGGCGAGAACGCGGTGCCGTTCGTGGTGCCCGCCGTGAACGCGATCACCGCGCGCGTGGCGGCCAAGCCGCATCCGCGCGGCATGCCAGACGGCATGGAGCTCTACACGATGCTGATGCAGCGCCTGCCCGCGTACTTCTCGCTGTCGTACGACGCCGCCGGGCGGCTGGGCCGTCCCGCGGTGGCGGAACCCTCGGGGTCGAGCGGGCGCGTGGCGGACGAGATGATGGAGGAGAGCAAGCGCCTGCAGAAATTCCTGGTCGCCTGCGTCTACTCGGGCTACGAGCCCTTCTGCGACGACGCCGTGCGCATCGCCGCCAGCATGGCGGCGTGGGATCCGCGTGGCGCCACATCGTACGCCGCGCAGGACATGGCGTCACGCTATGTCGCGTGGACCGTTGCGCTCTCGTACGACTGGCTCCATGCGCGCTTCACGTCGGCGCAGCGCGCGAGCATTGTCGCGATGCTCAAGGTGCGCACCGGCGACATGTACGACGACATCATCGGCGTGCGCTCGCGCATCGCCCGGTATCCGCGCGACTCCCATGCGAACCAGACGCTGATGGTGCTGCCCGCGATCGCCGCTCTGCTCGTGGGCGACCTTCCGGAAGCGTCGATCTGGCTCGCCAACTCGCTGCCGGCGGCGGTGAACGCCGCCAGCCCCTGGGGTGGCGAGGATGGCGGCTTCGCCAACAGCGCCAGCCAGGGCGTGTGGGACGTGGGCGAGCAGCTGCTGCCGTGGTACGTGCTGCGCTGGACCGGCGCCGTGGACCTCGCCGGCAAGGCGTGGGTGCGCAACTGGGCGAAGTACCAGGCGTACTTCATGCCGCCGGGGCAGAAGTCGCAGGTGTTCGGCGACGGGCTCGAGATGGATCTCTCCGAGAACCGTTCGCGCTACGGCAAGGGCTACGCGAACTTCGCGCCCAGCCCGCTCGCCAACTGGTACGCCTCGAACATGGAAGGGCAGGACCCGATGCGCATCGAGTCGCTGATGTCGCCGGCCTCCGGGGGAGTGTCCTCGGCGCTTCCGGAGGGAACGCCGAACTCGATCCTGATGCCGTCGATCGGCTGGGCGGCGATGCACAGCGACCTCGCGGACCCGAAGCGCGTCTCGATCTACTTCAAGTCGAGCCCGCCGCCGTACGGGGCCTTCAACCACAGCCACGCCGACCAGAACAGCTTCGTGATCAACGGCTGGGGCGAGCGCCTGGCGATCGAGTCGGGCTACTACGACGGCTACAAGACGGCGCACTGGAACAACTGGTACAAGCAGACCCGCGCCAAGAACGCCATCACCTTCGACGGCGGGCAGGGCCAGCTCTTCTTCGAGCGCGACGAGAAGATGGGCTACGGCGCCATCACCCAGTTCGAGGCCGGTGCGGGCTACGACATCGTGAGCGGAGACGCGACGCAGGCCTACGGCGGGGCGCTCACCCGGGCACAGCGCTCGCTCGTCTACCTGCGGCCGTACAACCTGCTGGTGTACGACAATCTGGCCTCCGACACGGCGCGCACGTGGGAGTGGAACATCCATGCGCCGAACCGGTTCGGGGAGTATTCGAACGAGAAGGTCGGAACGCTGAACGGCCAGGCGCCGTTGTGCGTGGACATGCTCGCCGGGCCGCCGATGCGCTTCTCGCAGACCGATCTCTGGTCAGCGGCTCCAACCAGCGGAGCGGCGCAGTGGCACGGCCGCTTCAGCAACGTGACGCCGGTTCCCGCCGCGGAGTACGTGGCGCTGATCCGGGTGGGTTGCGCTCCGGTGAATGCCTCGGCGACCAAGAGCGAAGGCGTCTGGACGGTGAACGTGGACGGGCAGACGGTGACGTTCTCGCCGGAGAGCGGCGCCCGCGTCGTTCGCCAGTAAGGAGAAATCGCCGGGTTCTACTCGCTGGCGCCGTCCATGCCCGCCTGATTCACTCGGCCCGAATCCCGGCTTCCTTCACCACGCGGGCCCACTTGGCGGTCTCCGGGCGCGCAATCCATGGCGGGTCCTGATGGGATAATGCCCGCCATCCTACCAACGACCCCCACCATGGACGCGGCACGGAACAAGAAGCTCCTGCAACAAATCTTCGGGACTGCGACGGTACGCATACCGACGCCACGGGCTACAGGGCGATGGGGGAATTCGTCGACCTCCGGCTCTTCGATGGTCCACGCTGAAGGATGATCTCCCCCCCAGAGGCCTTGCAGCGCCTGCAGGAAGGCAACCGCCGCTTCGTCGCCGACCGGACAAGCCGCGATACGCTCGCGACCCAGACGCGCCGCAGCGAGGTGGCCGCGGCGCAGGAGCCGTTCGCCATCATCCTCGGATGCTCCGACTCGCGGGTGCCGGCGGAGATCGTCTTCGACCAGGGCCTGGGTGATCTCTTCGTCATCCGCGTCGCCGGCAACATCGTCGCGCCCTCTCAAATCGGCAGCGTGGAATTTGCCGCGGAACGGTTCGGAACGCGGCTCGTCGTCGTTCTCGGACACACTCAATGCGGGGCTATTCAGGCCACGCTGGAGGCACTCCAACGATCGGCCGAGCCGCAGTCGCGCAATCTGCACTCGATCGTCGACTGGGTCCGCCCATCCGTGGAGCCGCTGCTCGAGACCGCGCTC
>JBKJYC010000089.1:0-5337 GCA_046715885.1 Usitatibacter sp. | reverse complement strand
GCGGTGCGCAAGGTGCCCTACGACGCGGTGAAGGATTTTACGCCGATCGCGATGGTGGCGGGAACGCCGAACGTCCTCGTGGCCGGCGCCGGGCTTCCGGTGACCGACATGAAGTCCCTGGTCGACTACGCGAAAAAGAACAAGGTGAGCTACGGCTCGGCCGGGCAGGGCTCGCTCACGCACCTGGCGATGGAGCAGTTCCGCACCGCCGCGGGATTCGACGCGGTGCACGCCGCCTATCGAGGCATCGGCCCGGCCATCACCGACGTGCTGGGCGGGCAGACGCAGATGATGATGCCGGGCCTGGCCGCCGCGGTTCCGCACATCCGCGGGGGCAAGATGAAGCCGATCGCGGTGACGGGACTCAAGCGCCACCCGCTGCTTCCGGACACGCCCACCTTCGAGGAGCTGGGGTTCAAGGGCTTCGACGGCGTGCAGTGGTACGCGATCGTGGGCCCCGCGAAGATGCCGCCCGAGATCACGAAGAAGCTGAACGAGGATATCAACAAGGCGATCGCCACGCCGGAGCTGCGCCAGCGGCTCTCGGGCGAGGCGCTGGAGCCCATGCCGATGACCCCGGAGCAGTTCGGCAGGTTCATGGAGGCGGACATCGCCAAGTGGGCGAAGCTGGCCCAGGAGCGCAACATCAAGCTAGAGGACTAGGCATGGCTCGCAACACCAAGGTCGCGGCAGACCACAACGCCCCGCCCGTCACGCGCACGCTCGCGAAGTTCGTCGCCACGCATCCCACGCGCGGTTGGAGTGACGCGGTGGAGAAGGAAGCGCACCGCACGTTCCTCAACTGGATGGGCTGCGCGGTGGGCGCCGCCCGGCACGAGAGCGTGGAGGCGGCGCTGGGCGCGGTGAACATGCTCAAGCCGGCGCCGCAGTCCTCGGTGCTGGGCCGTGCCGAGAAGGTGGACATGGCCGGCGCCGCGTTGATCAACGGTATCTCGTCGCATACGTTCGACTTCGACGACACCCATCTGAAGACCATCATCCATCCCGCGGGGCCTGTCGCCTCCGCGGTCTTCGCGCTGGCGGAGGTCACCGGGGCGTCCGGGCGCAAGGTGATCGACGCGCTGGTGATCGGCATCGACGTCGCCTGCCGCGTGGGCAACATGATGTATCCCGAGCATTACGATCGCGGCTGGCATATCACCGGGTCCACGGGAACCTTGGGGGCCGCAGCGGGTTGTGCGCGGCTGCTCGGGCTGGACGAGCAGCAATCCACGATGGCACTGGGCATCGCCGCCTCGCAGCCGGTGGGCATGCGCGAGCAGTTCGGCACGATGACGAAGCCGTTCCATCCGGGCGCCGCGGCGCGGGCGGGGCTGATGAGCGCGCTCCTCGCGAAGCACGGCTTCACCGCGAGCCCCAAGGCGATCGAGGCGCCGCGCGGCTTCGCGCAGACGGTCTCCACCAAGAACGACTGGACCGAGATCACCGGCGAGCTTGGCCAGCGCTTCGAGATCTCGTTCAACTCATACAAGCCGTTCGCCTGCGGCATCGTGATCCACCCGACCATCGATGCCGCTACCCAGCTGCGCGCGCGGGGCATCAAACCCGACAACATCGAGCGCGTGGAGCTGCGGGTGCACTCGCTGGTGCTCGAGCTCACCGGGAACAAGGAGCCCAGGGACGGGCTCCAGGGCAAGTTCAGCGTGTACCACGGGTTCGCCGCGGGACTGATCTTCGGGCAGGCGGGCGAGAACCAGTACGCGGACGACATCGTGACGCGCTCCGACCTGGTGGCGCTTCGCGCGAAGGTCGTCGCCACGGTGGACGATTCGATCCACGAGGCCTCCGCCGACGTGACCGCCGTCCTCAAGGACGGGCACCGGGAGCACGTCTTCGTCAAGCATGCCATCGGCTCGCTGGAGAAGCCGCTCACGGACGCGCAGCTCGAGGCCAAGTTCCGCGACCTGGCGGAGCCGGTGATCGGCAAGGAGCGCGCTGTCCAGCTCATCGCCGCGTGCTGGAACCTGGGAGAGGGCGCGGACGTGTCCGCGGTCACGGCCGCGGCCCGGCCATGAGCGCGCGCCCGAAGGTCGTCGTCCTCGACGACTACGAGGACTCGCTGCGCAAGACCGCGGACTGGGAGCCGGTCGAGGCGCGCGCCGATGTGACGGTGCATACGGAGCGGCTGCGCGGCGAGGCATTGATGGGGGCGATCCAGGACGCGGATGCCATCGTCCTGGTGCGCGACCGCACGCCGCTGCCCTCGATGCTGGCGGGTGAGCGTCTGGGGGTGATCGGCTTCGGCGGCATCGGCCAGAAGGTGGGGCAGGTGGGCCAGGCCTTCGAAATGGAGCTGGTGACGTGGAGCCCGCGGATGACCCCCGAGCGCGCCGCCGAGGGCGGGGCGAAGGCGGTCTGCCTCGAGGAGCTGCTCTCGACCTCGGCTTCGCGGGCCTCGATGTCTACGACGACGAGCCGCTTGCCGCGGGCCACGAGCTGGCCAAGCTCCCCAACGTCGTCCTCACGCCGCACCTCGGCTTCGTGAACGACCCGGTGTTCTCGAAATTCGGCCCGGGCGTGGTCGAGAACCTCCTCGCCTGGCTCGACGGCAAACCCTTGGTGAGAATAAGGGGACAGACCCCTTAGCTGGGGGCTAAGGGGTCTGTCCCCTTATTCCTGTTCCTGCATGCGCGATAGCCGCGCAGCTTCCTCGAGGCGCGCGTCGTCGATCTCCCTCATGACGCCGTCCAGGTCCGCCGTGGACTCATCGGCCTCGAAGGTTCCGGTGAGCTCCACTTCGGGGGTCAACTTGACCGACTCGTACTCCGCCCAGATCTCCTTGGCGTAGTCGGTCGCGAGGAGCTCGGGCGCGAAGCCGCCGAAGAAACGCCGCAGGTTGTCCACGTCGCGCACCAGCATGCGCGGCGCGTGGTTGTTGCCCGCGGCGTCCACCGCCTGGGGAAGGTCGATGATCACCGGGCCCTCGGCGCCGAGCAGGATGTTGAACTCGCTCAAGTCGCCGTGGACCACGCCGGCGGCGAGCATGCGCACGACCTCGCGGATCAGGCGGTGGTGCAGGTCGGCCGCGAGCTCCGCGGTGAGCCCGACGTCGTTCAGGCGCGGCGCCGCGTTGCCCTCGTCGTCGGTGACGAGCTCCATCAGCAGCACGCCCTCGTGGAAGTGATAGGGCCTGGGCACGCGCACGCCGGCCGCGGCGAGGCGATAGAGGGCGTCCACCTCCGCGCTCTGCCACGCCTTCTCCTGCGCCTCGCGCCCGAAGCGCGTACCCTTCGCCATGGCGCGCGCCTGGCGGCTGTTCTTCGTCTTGCGGTTCTCGGTGTAGTCCACGGCCTGCCGGAAGCTGCGCCTGTCGGCTTCCTTGTAGACCTTCGCGCAGCAGGTCTCGCCGCCCAGGCGCACCACGAAGACCATCGCCTCCTTGCCGCTCATCAGCTGGCGCACGACCTCGTCGATCAGGCCATCGTCGACCAGGGGCTGCAGCCGCGGCGGGACCCTCACTCTTCGCGGAACGCGAAGAGCACGGCGTCGGCGGGAACGAGCTGGTTTTCCTGGAACGCCACGCGCTCGATGACGCCGTCGCGCGGGCTGACGATGGTGTGCTCCATCTTCATGGCTTCGAGGATGAGGAGGGACTGTCCCTTCTTGACCGACTCGCCTTCCCGGGCCATCAGCTTCACGACGCGGCCCGGCATGAGTGCGGTGAGGCGCGCGTCGGGGAGGGCATCGGCGGGCTCGTAGTGAAACGGGTCCACCAGCTCCAGCGCGTAGCGGCCGGCCGGAACGACGGCCGAGAGCGCATTGCCGAGGCGAGCGACATGCGCGAAGTACGTCTCGTCGTCGAGGCCCAGCTGCAGGCGCTCGCCGTCGCAGGGGCCGAGTGTCACGCGATGGGACTTGCCGGCGATGGTGAGGTCGGCGTAGCCGCGATGCATGACCGCGTCGACGACGAAAGCGCCACCGTCCGAGCTGAACTCCATCCGCCGAAGCGCCGGTTGGTTGAGCCGCCAGCCACCGGTGTCGTTCCAGGGCGAGGGTCCGGCGTCGGCGCGCTCGCGCTGCTCGTCCATGAATACGCGTGCGGCCGCGGCTACGAGCGCTTCGAGCGGGACGTTCGACTCCGCGGGCAGCAGCTGCGCGCGATGGCGCTCGATGAAGCCGGTATCCGTCTCGCCCTCCAGGTATGCGGGATGGCGCACCACGCGCTCCAGGAAGGCGAGGTTGGTCGTCACGCCGAGGATCTGCGTCTCGCGCAGCGCCTCCTGCATGCGCCGCGCGGCCTCGGCGCGGTCATCGCCCCAGACGATCAGCTTGGCGATCATCGGGTCGTAATAGACGCTGATCTCGTCGCCCTCGCGCACGCCGGTGTCCAGGCGCACGTCGTCATCGAGCGCATCGGGGGTGCGCAAGACACCGATGCGCCCGGTCTCGGGCAGGAAATTGTTCGCGGGATTCTCGGCGCACAGGCGCACCTCGATGGAATGCCCGCCCGAGAGGATCTCGCTCTGCTTCAGCGGCAGCGGCTCGCCGGCGGCGACGCGCAGTTGCCATTCCACCAGGTCCTCGCCGGTGATCATCTCGGTCACCGGGTGCTCCACCTGCAGGCGCGTGTTCATCTCCATGAAGAAGAACTTGCGATCCTCGCCGACGATGAACTCGATCGTGCCTGCGCCGCGGTACCGGATGGCGCGAGCGGCGGCCACCGCGGCCTCGCCCATCTTCGCGCGCATCGCCTCGTCCAGGAACGGCGAGGGCGTCTCCTCGAGGATCTTCTGGTGGCGGCGCTGGATCGAGCACTCGCGCTCGAACAGGTGGACGTAGTGGCCGTGTGTATCGCCGAAGACCTGGAACTCGATGTGGTGCGGGCGCTGCACGTAGCGCTCGAGCAGCACGCGCTCGTCGGAGAAGGCGTTCTTCGCCTCGCGTCGCGCCGCGGCGAGCTGCTCGGCGAACTCCGATTCCTTCGCGACCAGCCGCATGCCCTTGCCGCCGCCGCCGGCGATGGCCTTCACCAGCAGCGGGAAGCCGACTTGCTTCGCCCGCTCGGCGAGGAGGCGGTCGTCCTGCCCCTCGCCGTGGTAGCCGGGAACGACCGGCACGCCGGCTTTTTCCATGATCGCCTTGGCGCGGTCCTTGAGGCCCATCTGCTCGATGGCCTCGGGCGTGGGCCCGATGAACACGAGGCCGGCTTTCTCCACCGCGCGCGCGAAGTCCTCGTTCTCGGAGAGAAACCCGTATCCGGGATGGATGGCCTCGGCGCCGCAGGCCTTCGCGACCTCGATGATCCGCTCGCCTCGCAGGTACGAGTCCGCGGGGCGCGGGCCGCCGATGCAATACGCCTCGTCGGCCATCTCCACG
>JBKJYC010000088.1:0-4460 GCA_046715885.1 Usitatibacter sp. | reverse complement strand
AAGCAGTATTTCTCGATCGAGTATTTCCAGCAGCAGCGCGCCGTCATCGAGGCGTATCGCGACGCGCATCCGCTCCAGGCGGCGCTCGCGTTCTTCGCGGTCTACGTATTGGTGACGGGCCTGTCGCTTCCGGGCGCGGCCATCCTCACGCTGGTGGCGGGCGCGGTCTTCGGGCTCCTCTGGGGCACGATCATCGTGTCCTTCGCGTCCTCGATCGGCGCCACGCTCGCCTTCCTCGCCTCGCGCTACCTGCTGCGCGACTGGGTGCAGGCGAAGTTCGGCGACAAGTTGAAGCCCATCAACGACGGGGTGGCGAAGGAGGGCGCCTTCTACCTCTTCGCGCTGCGCCTGGTGCCCGCGTTCCCTTTCTTCGTGATCAACCTCGTGATGGGCCTCACGTCCATCAAGACGCGCACGTTCTACTGGGTGAGCCAGCTCGGCATGCTCGCGGGGACGATCGTCTACGTATACGCGGGCACCCAGCTCGGCCAGTTCAAGATTTCGGCGGGGCTCATCGCCGCGTTCGTGCTGCTCGGCATCTTCCCGCTCGTGGCGAAGAAGACTCTGGACGCCATCAAGGCGCGCAAGGTCTACGCGAAGTGGACGCGCCCGGCCTCCTACGACCGCAACATGGTGGTGATCGGCGGCGGCTCAGCGGGCCTCGTCTCGGCCTACATTGCCGCAGCGGTGAAGGCCAAGGTCACGCTGGTGGAGCGCCACAAGCTGGGCGGCGATTGCCTCAACACCGGCTGCGTGCCGTCCAAGGCGCTGATCAAGACCGCCAAGCTGCTCTCGCAGATCCGCCACTCGAAGAACTACGGCGTGAAGAGTGCCACTGCGGAGTTCGATTTCGCCGAAGCGATGGAGCGCGTGCAGCGCGTGGTGAAGGCCGTCGAGCCGCACGATTCGGCCGAGCGCTACACCGGCCTCGGCGTGGAGGTCCTGAAAGGCACGGCGAAGATCACTTCGCCCTGGAGCGTGGACGTGGAGCTTGCGGACGGGGCCAGGCGCACGCTCACCACGAAGAACATCGTGGTCGCCACCGGCGCTCGCCCCTTCATCCCGCCGATCCCGGGGCTGCGCGAGTGCAACCCGCTGCATTCCGACAATGTCTGGGAGATCCGCAAGCAGCCCGGGCGCCTCGTGGTGCTCGGCGGCGGACCCATCGGCAGCGAGCTGGCGCAGGCGTTCGCGCGGCTGGGCTCGAAGGTGACGCAAGTCGAGATGCTGCCGCGCCTCATGACCAAGGAGGACCCGGAGTTCTCCGAGATGGTCGCCAGGCGCTTCCGCGAGGATGGCATCGACGTGCTCGTGGACCACAAGGCCAAGGAAGTGCGCGTCGAGAACGGCGAGAAGATCGTGATCGTGGAGCACAAGGGCGCCGAGAAGCGCATCGTGTGCGATGAGATCCTGTGCGCCGTCGGCCGCGCGGCGAACACGCAGGGCTTTGGCCTCGAGGAGCTGGGCATCCCGGTCACCAAGCAGAAGACGGTGGAGGTGAACGAGTACCTCCAGGCGCACTACCCCAACATCTTTGCCTGCGGCGACGTCGCAGGCCCGTACCAGTTCACGCACACCGCCTCGCACATGGCGTGGTACTGCGCAGTGAACGGCCTCTTCGGCCGCTTCAAGAAATTCAAGGTCGACTATTCGGTCGTTCCCTGGGCGACCTTCACCGATCCCGAGGTGGCGCGCGTGGGCCTGAACGAGACCGAGGCGAAGGAGAAGAACATCCCGTACGAGGTGCACACGTACGGCATCGACGACCTGGACCGCGCGATCGCCGATTCCGAGGCGCACGGCCTGGTGAAGGTGCTCGTGAAGCCGGGGACGGACAAGATCCTGGGCTGCACCATCGGGGGTGCCAACGCGGGCGAGATCATCGTGGAGTTCGTCTCCGCCATGAAGCACGGCTTCGGACTGGAGAAGGTCCTCGGGACCATCCACATCTATCCCACGTACAACGAGTCGAACAAGTATGCCGCCGGCGTGTGGAAGCGCTCGACGGTGACCAGGGGCCAGATGGACCTCGCGGCGGCGTTCCACGACTGGACGCGGGGCGAAGGCGGCCTGGGAACGGTGATTTCGAAACTGATTTCAATGCCGGGGAACAAGGAGCGCTACTACACGGCGGCTCCCGCCCACGGCGACGATTGAGAGGAGCGCACGAGATGAAGCGACTATTCCAGCTGGCCCTGGCGTTGCTGGCCTTCGCCGCCGCCAATGCCCTCGCGCAGTTCGACCACTCCCACAAGGCCTGGGACGACCTGCTGAAGAAGCACGTGAAGTACACGCAGAACGGCAACGCCTCGAAGGTCGATTACGCGGGCTTCGTGAAAGACCGCGCGGCGCTGAAATCCGTCCTCGACGCCTGCTCGATGGTTCCCCGCGCCGACTTCGACAAGTGGAGCAAGCCGCAGCAGCAGGCCTTCCTCATCAACGCGTACAACGCGTACACGATCGAGAAGATCCTCACGCGCTACCCCAACCTCAAGTCGATCCGCGATTTCGGCGGCGTATTCGGCAACCCGTGGAAGGACAAGTTCTTCACGCTCTTCGGCCAGCCCTCGTACCTGGACCAGATCGAGCACGAGATCCTGCGCAAGGAAGGCGTGTACGACGAGCCGAGGGTGCACGTCGCGGTGGTTTGCGCCTCGATCGGCTGCCCGATGATCCGCAACGAGGCTTTCGTCGCCGAGAAGATCGAAGCGCAGATGGAGGACGGCATGAAGCGCTTCGTGTCCGACCGCACGCGCAACCGCTATAACCCGGAGACGAAGAAGCTCGAGATCTCCAGGATCTTCGACTGGTACGGCAAGGATTTCGAGAAAGGCCATCGCGGCTATTCCTCGGTGAAGGCGACGATGGCCAAGTACGCCGACCAGCTTGCCGAGAGCCCCGCCGACCGCGCCCTCGTGCGCGACCAGAAGGCCGACGTCGCGTTTCTCGACTACGACTGGGCCCTCAACGACGCGAAGTGAAGAGGGCGTCCGTTAGAATCGCGGGATGCTGTCGATCGTCATTCCCGTGCTGGACGAAGCGTCGTCGATCCGCGACAGCCTGGCGCGCCTGCAGCCGTTGCGCTCTCGTGGCGCCGAAGTGCTGGTGGTCGACGGCGGCAGCGCGGATGCCACGCGCGAGATCGCGCGTCCGCTCGCCGATGCGCTGATCGAAGCGCCGCGGGGCCGCGCCGTGCAGATGAATGCCGGCGCGCGCGCCAGCCGCGGCGACCTGTTGCTGTTCCTCCATGCCGACACGCTCCTGCCCGAAGGCGCGGACGCCTCCATCGCAACTGCGCTCTCGCCGGGCACGGGCCAGTGGGGGCGCTTCGACGTGACGATCTCGGGCGCCCACCCGATGCTGCGCGTCGTGGCCTTCTTCATGAATGCCCGCTCGCGCCTCACGGGGGTCGCGACCGGAGACCAGGCGTTGTTCATGACGCGCCGCGCATTCGACGACGTCGGCGGCTTTCCCGGGATCCCGCTCCTGGAAGACGTGGCGATGTCGACCGCGCTGAAGCACGTTTCGCGGCCCGCCTGCCTGCGCGAGCGCGTGGTGACCTCGGGACGGCGCTGGGAGAAGCACGGCACGCTGCGAACGATCGTCCTCATGTGGCGCCTGCGCCTTGCGTACGCGCTGGGGGCGGATCCGAAGCGCCTCGCGCGCAGCTATGACGAGCGCTCGGCCTGAGCCCGGGGTGCGCATCGCGGTGTTTGCGAAGGCGCCGGTGGCCGGTCAGGTGAAGACGCGCCTGGCGCCGCTTTTGGGGGCCGAAGGTGCGGCCGCGCTTCACGCGGGCCTCGTGCGCCAGGCGCTGTCGACGGCCACCCGGTCCGGGCTCGGGCCCGTGGAGTTGTGGTGCGCACCCGACGAAACGCATCCTTTCTTCGCGCGCTGCGCCGAGCAGTTCGCGCTCACGCTGCATCGGCAGTCCGGCGCCGACCTCGGTGCGCGGATGCGGGCCGCGTTCGCGCACGGACTGGGCGCCGGAGATCGCGTGATCGTGATCGGCAGCGACTGCCCCGCGCTCGAGACCGGCGACCTGCGCGCCGCGGCCGCGGCCCTCGCCGACCACGACGCCGCCATCGTGCCCGCCGAGGATGGCGGTTACGTCCTCATCGCGCTGGCCCGGCCGCTGCCCGAGCTCTTCGACGGCATCGCGTGGGGCGAGGCCTCAGTGATGGGTCGCACCCGATCGCGCCTCGGTGATTCCCGGGCCCGGTGGAAGGAGCTTCCCAAGCGCTGGGACGTCGACCGGCCGGAGGATTACCTGAGGCTGCAGCGCGAGGGCCGCCTTGCCGAGGTGATGTCATGAGGTCCGCGGCCATCGCGGGCGTGGCGTTCCTGGGCGCGATCGCCGCGGGCGCAGCGCCCGATGCGCGCATCGCGCTGTTTTCTGCGCTGTCGCCCTCGGAGGGAATTCCGCGAGGATGGCGCGAGATCCGCCTTCCCGGGGAAAG